>JAZKZP010000051.1:0-18439 GCA_045612715.1 Eubacteriales bacterium | reverse complement strand
ATGAGCATGCACGGTGCAGCGGTACACGCACAGTCTGGTCATGGAATTTGCTCCGATGGTGTTGGAGGGCAACATACCCTTGATAGCAAGAGTGAATGCCTTTTCGGGGTTGTTCTTCATAAGATCCTTGTACTTAAGCTCCTTGAGGTGGCCGATCCAACCGGTGTGGTAGAAGTGGCTCTTCTGCTCGAGCTTGTTGCCTGTAAGGATAGCCTTGTCTGCATTGATGATGATTACGAATTCACCACAGTCAGCGTGAGGTGTGAATTCAGGACGATGCTTGCCACGAAGGATGTTAGCAGCAGCAACTGCTGTTCTACCAAGGGGCTTATTAGCAGCGTCAATTACGTACCATTTTCTTTCAATGGTATTTGCGTTAGCAAAATAAGTTGACATTAAATGTTTCCTCCAAATAATATAGTAAGTTTTTTAACCTTGCACATTATAACACTTCTAAACATCTTTGTCAATACCTTTTTGAAAACTTTTTTCGTTAATTTAATTTATCATTATACTATCTCGTTTTTTCTCGTTTTTTCATATAAAAAGCTCGTTTTTCCTCACTTGCCATTTTGAAATTTTTTCGAATATTTTTTTCTCCTTTTTAATATTTTAGTATAAATGAGCAAAAAAGAGAGGAAAAAGCAATGAATAACAACCATTTTATGCCTGAGGGCAACCTAATATACTCACAAAAAAATCTATCATACATCTCAAATTTGTCGGGAATTGAACGCGCAATGAACGAAAACAAAACCCTTGAAGCACGCGTTACAATGTGCGACAGCGACCTTAATCTTCACGTGGATTTGTGTGGAATTGAAGGTATAATTCCAAAAGAAGAGTGTCTTTTAACATCGGATGGTGAGTCAATAAAGGATATAGCAATAATTACTCGCGTAGGTAAACCCGTATGCTTCAAGGTGATGTCAATAGAACAAAGGAATGACACCTTTTGTGCAATTCTTTCGAGAAGGATGGCACAGCTTGAATGTAAAAATTTCTATCTTTCTTCCCTACTCCCCGGTGACATAATTGACGCAACCGTCACTCATCTTGACACCTTTGGAGCATTTGTTGATATCGGTTGTGGAAACATATCACTTTTGTCAATAGATTGCATTTCGGTTTCTCGTATAAGCCATCCGTCCAACCGCCTTTTCGTTGGTCAAAAGATAAAAGTGGTAGTTAAATTAAACGATATAGAAAGTGGACGTATTTATGTCACTCTCAAGGAACTATTAGGTACGTGGGAAGAAAATGCAAGTAACTTTTCAGTTGGTCAAACAGTTTCGGGAATCATCAGAAGCATTGAAAACTATGGGGTTTTCGTCGAACTTGCTCCAAACTTAGCTGGACTTGCAGAATTAAAAGACGACAGACCCTTATTTTACAATTTAGAAATAGGTGAAGCTGTTTCAGTTTACATAAAAAGCATTATTCCCGAGAAAATGAAGATAAAGCTTGTTCTTATTGATGCAAGTGGTGAAAAGACTTCAACCACACCAATAAGATATTATATAAATACTAACAATACTGCTCATATCGACACGTGGCAATATTCTCCTGATTATTGTATCAAAACCATCGAAACAGTTTTTGACTAAAGGATTGACTTTTCTTTTTTATTTGTTATAATATATAGGATAACAAATAATAGAGGAAAATATGGAACATAAAGAACTATTTCTAAAAACGAGTGTTTGGCGACTGTTTTTTATAGCGGCTATTCCTGGCGCTATAAGTATGCTTGCAAGTGCGCTATATGGTCTGTTTGACGGAATTTTCGTCGGTCAGATTCTCGGCGACACTGCCTTTGCAGCAATAAATCTCGCCTTTCCATTCGTAATAATAAACTTCGCACTCTCCGACCTTATTGCAGTAGGAAGCGCCGTGCCAATCTCAATCGCACTTGGCAAACAAGAGGAAAAAGAAGCCAACAACATCTTCACCTGTGCACTCCTTATGATTATGGGAGCAGGTGTATTTATGGGTACGCTTTTATACTTCGGATCCCCTTATCTTCTTGCATTTCTTGATGCGAGCGATGAGGCGCAAAGACTTGCGGTACAATATATACGCGTGTACGCACTTTTCTCACCATTCATCACAGGGGGATTTGCGCTTGACAATTATTTAAGAATATCGGGCAAAACAAAATTCGGAATGTGGCTCAGTATTATAGTCAGTATCGTAACCGCCTTGCTTGAATTTATATTCTTATTCGTATTAAGACTTGATATTTGGGGTGCAGCACTTGCAAGTTGCCTTTCAATGTTTGCATTCGTGCTTGTCGCATTTTTGCCATTCGCACTTGGAAAATTCACGTTGCATCTTACCAAACCCAAATTTTCTATAAAAACTACAAAGCAGATTATCAAATGTGGATTGCCAATCTTTTTAAGCAATATATCTGGCAGAGTTACCTCGGTAGTTATGAATAAAGCTCTCATCTCGATGGGTGGCGACTCCGCAGTTGCAATATATGGAATACAGATGTATCTTGGCGAGGTATTAAATCCCGTTATTTACGGAATTTGTGACTCCACACAGCCCGCGATAGGTTATAACTGGGGAGCAAAACGCTTTGATAGAGTTAAAAAACTTGCAAAATGTATTTTTTCAGCAAGTGCTTTAGTAAGTATTATCGCCTTTCTTGCAATGTACTTCATACCCGATATACTTATTTCCCTTTTCACAACAAGCACCGATGTGGCGTTCTTAAATGAAGCTACAAAAGCTCTTAAAATATTTGCCGTATCAAAGCTTTTCTTCTGGTTTGCTTTCGCAACACAGAGCTATATGACCGCGGTAGAAAAATCATTCTACGCAACGCTTATTTCCGTAGGATCGGCATTCATCTTCCCAATGCTCTTTATCCTTACATTAAGTTCACTTGGACTCACAGGACTTTGGCTCAATGCTCCACTCACTTTGGGAGCTTGTTGCATTATGTCAGTTATAATTCTTGTGATTTTCGCAAAGGAAATGAAGAAAAAGGAAAAATTAGAGCAAATAGAAATCAAATAAATAAAAAAAGCACCTCATACGAGGTGCTTTTTTTATTTATTGTTAAGTCCAAGATATTCGTTAATTATCACTCTTTGTTCCTCTGTAACCACAAGGGATCTGCGAAGCGTAAAATCGTTAAAGGCGCCGCTTTCAGCACAATAGCCAAGCGTCATCCCCTTAGTATAAAAATTCACATCCGCAGGACATTTTATCAAATCAAAATACCATCTTCCATTATTTAGAAGATCGATAATATACTCCTGTGCTTCGCTATCAAGTTCAATTTCTACCCCTTCATACGCGGTGTAACAAAATCCGTCTTGGGGTAATTTATATATCTTTAACGCACAACCCGTAAGTCCTAAAATCACCAACAAAATCAAGTTCAAAATAAAGATTTTTTTCATAATTTATACCCCCTTTTTCTTTGTTAATTTTATTTTAGCACAAAACAAATCAAATGTAAATAGATGTATATTATTTTTGTTAGACATAACAAAAATAGAAGGCATATGCCTTCTATTTGATCTTTTTCTTAAAATTTATTCTTCACAATACAATTCATCAAATTTCTATTCTAGTGCGTTTTCGTGTGTAGATTTACATTTACACATCAACCGTCCTATAAACCCTATATGTACCATTTTCGCCTGTTTCGGACATACCTATGACAAAGGTATTGGCGGTAAGGGTTTGAGGCAATTCAAGGTCGCCCAGAAGGTTGTGTGCAGCATTTATTTTTTCTGCATCACCATCCATAAACAAGGTTGTATGGAAAATAAAATCAAGGTCATATTCGTGAAGCGGAACTCCGTATTTTTCACGGAGCATCATATTGAGCTTTGTGGCAAGAGCTTCAATTTTTTCATTTGAATGCATTCTTATCCACATAATATTTTCGTGCTTTTCAATACCCTTGATTTTGATTTCAAAGGATTTTTGTGCGTTGTAAACTTCAATTATATCATTTAAAACACTATCAAAAAGTTCATTTTCAATATTAAAGGAAATCTTCAAGGAAATATGAAGCGGCAGTTGACAGGTTACGTTTGAAATTTCAATTTTTTCAAACACTCCGTCAACTGCTGCTCTTACTTCTTTGAGTTGTTCCTCAACATTGATTCCAACCCAAATATACATATAGAATTCTCCTTATCTGAAGTCGGTCACGCCGTCTTCAAAATAGATTCTTGTTCGCATAATATCGTATTGCTCTTTTGTAACATCACCCGACAAAATTCCGAGCTTGTCTTTGAGCATTGTCACGATATTTTCGGGATTGATATGGGGATGAGTCTGGTTGATGGATGCAGACAATTTCGCATTTATCTTAACAATTCCGTCCTCAAACTTCACACTCACATCACGAATGTAAGGTGCAATATCAATCTCCTTGAAGAATATTTTTTTATACTTATCTTTAGCTTTTTTAAGAATAATAACCTGCTCACCCGTCAAGAGTTTTTCAACCTCGAGTGCCATAGCTTCATCTGCACCAGTAGTTTTTATCTCGAAATCGTATTCAGCCCAATAGATGTCCTCAAGCTTGGTTTGGGCATAATATGCATCAAGGAAACGAAGCTCCTCTGTAAGCTCAAAATTGATGTGCTCCATAAGTTCAAGGGGAGGAATCGCTCTCTCTACTCTCACGTCGAGATATTCGCATTCACTCTGCGCACCAACGGAAAGAGGAAGCGCAAAAATGAGTTTCGGATGGGGATTAAATCCCTTTGAATACCAAAGCGGAGCTTTGGCACGCACAAGCACCTTACCCATCGCTTTTTGAAGGTCGAGATGAGAAATAAACTGCAAATCTCCAACCTTGCGGAATTTAAATCTTATGTATTTAGGTTCGGAAAGCAAAGGATAATCGGTCTTTGAATATGGTTTTAATTTTGTTTCGGACACCATGTTCTCTCACCTCCAAGCTTATTTACACCACAACTAGAGCATTTTTCACGACATGAGGGTGTTGTTTTTTCAGAATAAGCATTCTTGCGCTCACGCTTCAAGAATTCCTTTGTAACACCGCAATCAATTACGTCCCAAGGTAGCACCTCGTCCTCACCCCATACTCTGTTTGAGTAGAAGTTATAGTCGATTCCGCAATCCTCAAATACCTTAATCCACTCGTCGTAGTGGAAGAATTCATCCCACGCATCAAAGCAGAATCCACGTTCACAAGCGAGAGCCAAAGCAGGTGCAAGTCTTCTATCGCCACGCGCCAAAACTGCTTCTATATGAGAAACACGTGCATCGTGATGTACGTAACGAATTTTTCTATCTGTAATCTTGCTTTCAAGATATTTCTGCTTTTCAACAAAGGTTTCCATACTGTCCTGCGCTTCCCATTGGAAAGGCGTAAAAGGCTTTGGAATAAAGCAAGAAACACTCACAGTAACGCTTGGCGCTCTTCCCTTTTGTCTATTGGGATTTTCGTAATACGCCTCAATTACAGCTTTTGCAAGCTCGGCAATTCCGTCAAGGTCCTCGTAAGTTTCTGTGGGTAAGCCCATCATAAAGTAGAGCTTACAAGAGGTTTTACCTGCATCAAATCCAACGTTTACCGCGCGCAAAAGGTCTGCTTCGCACACGTTTTTATTGATAACATCACGAAGTCGCTGACTTCCTGCCTCGGGAGCGAAAGTAAGCGAGCCCGTACGAACGGTTGAAATCTTATCCATAAGCTCTTTTGTAAAGCTATCCACACGAAGCGAGGGCAAGGACAAGCTAATCATATTTTCGTCCGTCCACTCAAGAAGATTATCCGTAAGCTCTGAAAGACGAGAGTAGTCACTAATTGAAAGTGATGAAAGTGAAATTTCATCATATCCCGTCGCCTCAAACAAGCATTTCGCCTGTTCGTTGAGAACTTCGGGAGTCTTTTCTCTAACAGGACGGTAAACCATACCTGCCTGACAGAAGCGACAACCACGAATACAACCACGATAAACCTCAAGCATAATTCTATCGTGTACGGTTTCGATATAGGGCATAACCACTTTGTCGGGGAAATACGCCTTATCCATATCGGTCATAATGCGTTTAAGTACACGTTTTGGCACGTCATCATACACAGGAGTGTACGAATTTATCGTACCATCATTATTATAAGTTACATCATATAGAGATGGTACATATATGCCACCAATTTCAGCAGCTGCTCTGTGAAGAAAATCCTTCTTTGTATATGTGCCATTTTGCTTCATCTCAATGTAAAGTCGAGTAAATTCCACAAGGTTTTCTTCTCCCTCTCCAATTGAGAAGCAATCGAAAAAGTCAGCAACGGGCTCGGCATTATAAGCACAAGGACCACCACCTATAATAATTGGAAATTCCTCTCCTCTATCCTTTGCATAAAGAGGAATATTCGCAAGTTGAAGCATTTTAAGAGTTGTGGTATAGCACATCTCATACTGAAGTGTAATTCCCACAATATCAAAATCAGCAAGTGGATCACCACTCTCGTGTGCACAAAGAGGAATGTTGTGTTCTATCATTTTCTCTTGCATATCAACCCAAGGTGCATACGCTCTCTCACACCACACGTCCGGCTCTTGATTGAGCGCACCATAGAGAATTCTTACACCGAGATTGGACATTCCGATTTCATAAGTATCAGGAAAACAAAATGCCCATCTTACTTTAATATCTTTTTTATCCTTAATAACCTGTCCAAACTCACCGGCGCTATATCTACCGGGCTTTTCAACAGACTTAAGAATTGAAGCGTTTTTATTATTCATTGTTTCACCATTAATTTTTTATATAGAAATAGGTCAAAAGTGCCATTATTGATGTACAAACTGCAGATGCAAGTGTGAGAGCAAGAATGGTCATTATGTTTATTACACTTGGGTTGGGAATAAGCACAAGCGCAAATGAAAGAATACCCATAAGAACAAGTGCTACTGCTCTAACCTTGCTAATAAGGCTTTCAAAACTGTTAAGCTTAATACACATCATCAAAGCCTCTGAAAGAGCACGAACATTTTTAATTGATACAATACCGCTTTCAATAGATTTTTCACTGGGTTTGATTTCTTTAAGAGTAGGACGAACAATACTGATAGAACATCTCTTCATATCACCATATCTCTTAGCCCATTTTGTATTTACATTGGGATCGGCAGAGCGAATACCAATATTGACACCACGGGCAGTAAGCTTGCGAGCAAGCTTTTCAAATTCACCGGAGAATTGATAGGTAACATAAAGTTTAGCACCCAAAACTCCATTAAGAGCTATAAACATAATGCTTTCTTCTCCACTTTCTTCAAGTTTCAAATCTGCACTTGTATAGCTTGGGTGAATATATCTGCTTCTCATAAATGCACCCGTTCCAATAAGAACAGAGGTTCTTCCATCAACGATAGCAGAAATGCCCTCTTGACTGATTTCCTTAATTTCAACCTTTTTAGAGTGTGTCATCTCAGTGGTAGCAAATTCAAAAACTCCCTTAAGTGGTCCCCCTACCTTTGAGAAAACTGCTTGAGTGTGATAAAGAATTCGATAAATTTCATTGTTATCATAGAGTTTAAGACCCTTAGTTCTAACACTCTTTTTATTAAATACATTGAAATCATCAAAATAAACCACATTCGTTTTACCGTATTCGGCTACACTTGATTTTCCAATAATACCCGTCTTATACTTTTTAAGTATTTTATGCACCACAAAAAATGCAAACTCACTTTCAAAAATACAGGTACAAACAAGCAAGAATGAAAGAGTAATTATAAAACTAAACAATGCAATCTGCACACTTTGATCTATAAGAAGAACCAAAAGTGCAACACATATCGCTACAGAGAAACTTAACACAAGTGGAACAAGCTTGCTCATTGATGCGGGAGATGTTTGGGCAGTTCTTTCAAAATATTTCTTAACTGTCGGAACACGTGAAATACAATAGCTATCACTTTCGATCATTTCACTATCGTCATCTGTTTTTATTTTTCCATATGGCTCGAAAACAAGTTTTTTATCACTCAAAGAAACGATATTAAACATATAAGATTGTTGAACAACGTCAAACAAATCATATACAAGGCTTATGAAAAGTAAAATTGCAGATACCGAATGGAAAAGCATTCCGGGAGATGCATATTTATCAAGAACAACAATCAAAACATCGTGAAGCACACTTAAAAGCATCGTTATCAATGCTCCAAGATATGACAACGAAGAAACGCTGAGAGGCTCTTTTATCAGTCTTACTAATTTGTTGATTGAGAGCGCAAAGCAAATAGTCAAAAGCGCAATTCCAAGCCAAATGTTAACATTGGTATACGCATTTACACCGGATACTCCATAGGATTCACTATTTACCCAGCCAATAATTTCATAAATCAAAAGCGCAAGCGCCAACAATCCTGTGGCGATGGTTTGAGAAACAACCCACGCCTTATCTGATTTGTATTTTTTCTTAATTTTAATATTTTGCACCAAAGAAGAATATTCATCGCCTGAGCATCCATATATCTTTTTATTCTCAAGCTCGGCTTCTTCTTCATCTTTTACATCGTGAACTGCCTGGCGGATTTTTTCAAATCCCACAGTTTCATTAAGCTCACTTTCACCTCCAAGGGCAACCATCAAAGCAATGTCAACCGCATCAAGATCGTCATCTGATACGATAGGTTTAAAATAATCAGTCTTTCCATTTTTATTCTCAATTGTTTCATTGCTCTGTTCAAACTCATCTATTGAAGGAGGAACGATTTCTTCTTCAGCAGTAGCATAATCCTTATCAGTGATGATCTGCTGCCAGTCCTCAAAAATTGTATACTGCTTATCCGGAGCACGGCTTTCGGTTATTTCAGCCTCAAATACAACGTCATCAAGTTCGCCTGTGAAATCTTCAACGAACTGATTGAAAACAGTTCCCTGCTGACCTTCAAGCACTTCGTCATAGTTAATTGATTCTTCAGCCACGGGCTCTTCTTCGTCAGCATATTTATTGGATTCTACCGAAGCATCGGGCTCTTGAATATATGTATGTGCGCCCTTATCTATCAAATAGTCATCATCTTCCTCAACGTCAAAATCATCCTCCTGTGCTGCAAACACATTTGTTAGATCTGAATTAACAGTTTCTTCAAACTGTTCATCCTGACTTCCTTCGCTTTCTTCCTGTTCTTCAGTCTCTTCGCTGATTTCACAAGAAGCTGTATCCTCAACTACAGTTTCTTCAAAAGCAACCTGCTCATCCGGAATTTTTTCAACGACAAAAGAAAACTGATTATCTTCTTCGGGGATTTCTTCGACTATCATATCCTCTTTGATATCTTCCTCTGATTCTTCAGGAATAAAATCCTCAACACCGTCAAAAGAATAGTCCTCTATTACTACATTTGAATTGTCACTATTATCCGAAGAAAAATGCTTTTTGAGCATGTCCTTAATATCATCATCCTTAGAAACGGATGTATCGGTAGTTTGAGTATCAATATTTGAGTCACTATTTGTGCTTTCAGCCTGTTCTTTAAGCATTTCAAGCATTTTCTTAATATCATCGTTATTAAAGCTTTCCACTCAAATTACCTCCTTTACATATTTTTTCATAATCTTTTTATTTTTTCTGTCTGTGCTGCTTTGAAGCCTCTGCCAAAATAACAGCAGCTGCTGTTGATACGTTAAACGAATTAACGTGACCGTACATTGGAATAGATACGATAAAATCGCTCTTTTGTTTTACAAGCTGACTAACACCCTCGCCCTCGCTGCCGAAAACTATCGCACAACCGCCTGTGAAATCGGTGTCGTAGTAAGCTTGTCCGCCTGCTTCTGCACTATATACCCAAATATTTTGCTCTTTAAGCTCCTCAATTGTTTGCGCAATGTTAGAAACCTTCGCAACTGCAAGGTGCTCAATAGCACCAGCAGATGATTTACTTACAAGAGGAGTCAAACCCGAAGCTCTGCGTTTAGGAATAATGAGTCCATGCGCGCCAACGCCTTCAGCACAACGGATAAGAGAACCAAGATTATATGGGTCAGTAATTCCGTCGGAAATAACGATAAGAGGAGCTTCGCCACGCTCGCGTGCGATTGCGATGATATCCTCAACATCAACGTATTCTTTTTCAGCAGCCATAGCGATAACGCCTTGATGCTGACTCATACCAGCCATACCGTCAAGTTTTGCACGGTCAACCTCAACTACGGGAATTCCGCGTTCGATTGCCTGAGCAACGAGAACTACGATAGAGCCCTCTCTGTCGCCACGGCTTACAAGAAGCTTGTCCACAGCTCGTCCACTTTTAAGAAGTTCACGAACTGCATTTCTGCCTATAACAAGACCACCAAGCTCACCCTCGTCCATCTGAACGGGCTCTTTGTAATATTGTTTTTTATTGTTAGAATTGTAATTATCATTACGAGCAGGACGTCTATCATCCTTTTTACCGTAATTTTTGCCTTTATTGTTGTTTTTGTAGTTATTTTCTCTCATTTTTACATACCTTTCTAAAAAAGAGTAAACTTATCAATTATACTATATTATAACATATATTACCGAATTTGTGTAGTCCTTTTTTCACTTTATTTTAACTTTTTTATCGACTTTTTTCGAATTAATGCGATATATGTATATAAATCCATAAAAAACAATCTTTGTGTTTCAAATTTTGATTTGTCGGGAAGTTAGTTTTATTTTGGGACGCTCAAGCCGCGCGGCTCTGCTACGCGCAGGGCGGTCGCTTTTGAAAAAGCGACACAAAACAATCGTGAAAGGTGAGTGCGAACACACAGACAAATCTCAATTTACAAAAAAACGAGAGGCATTTAACCTCTCGTTAATTTTCATTTATTTTTCACTCAAAACTGCTTTCAAAACCTCAAAAAGTCTTTCGCAAGAGTTAAGGTCGAGTGCTTCATCAGGTGTGTGAATATTTCTCATATTAGGTCCAATAGAAATAATATCCATTTCGGGTATTCTTGACTTAATAATGCCGCATTCAAGACCTGCGTGAATAACCACAGTTTCCACGTCCTTACCCATAATTTCCTTGAATTTTCTAATATAAGTATCACGAAGCTCACTTTCAGGAAGAAAATCCCAACCTGGATATCTACCTGTATGACGCACGTTTGCACCGAGTTCACTCACAAGCGCATTAACTTGTTCAATGGACAAATCAATCTGTTCTTCTTTAGAAGAACGAGAGGAATATGTGATATATGCGCCGTCTTTGTTCACCTCAATTACACCGAGGTTTCTTGAAAATTCTACCAAGCCTTCAAGATGAGCGCTCATTGAAAGCACACCGATTTTAAGTCCACCAATAAGAGCGAGCATTTTTTCACTCAAAGCAAGAGTTTCAACAGTTTCCACGTCATTTTCAACTGAAACGGAAATCTTAAGACCTGCATCTGCCTCACAAAGATGTTCTCTAATCTGCTCATCAAGTTTTTCAATAGTTGCAACTGCCTTTGAGGAATCTTCAACCACAAATTTCGCCTCGCACATACGAGGGATAGCGTTATCCTTTTCGCCACCGACGAGCGAAATAAGAGCCAATCCCTGCTCTTTTGCAATTTCATTCAACATATTAACCGTCATAAGAATTGCGTTAGCGCGTCCGCAGTTGATTTCAACACCACTATGACCGCCGAAAAGCCCATCAACTGTAAGCGTGATAACATCACCACTTGAACTTTTAAGTGTGGGAACAAAATCAATCTTGCTTCTAACACCGCCCGCACATCCTGCGCAAACCTCGTTTTCACTCTCAGAGTCGAGATTTATCATTTTATGAGCAGTAACCACGGAATAATCAAAGCTTTCAGCACCACCAAGTCCTGTTTCCTCTTCAACTGTAAAAAGGCATTCAAGTGTGGGATGATTTTCGATTTCACCATCAAGAAGTGCAAGCATAAAAGCAACTGCAATTCCGTCATCGCCACCAAGAGTTGTACCTCTTGCACGAAGCCAACCGTCCTCCATATAGAGATCTAGCGCATCTTTTTCAAAATCGTGAGTTGAAGTTGTGAGCTTTGCGCACACCATATCAGTATGCCCCTGAAGCAAATATGCAGGTGCGTTTTCATAGCCCGCAGTAGCTTCTTTTCTTATAAAAACATTATTATTTGCATCACGAATAACGAAAAGTTCTCTTTCTTTTGCGAAATTTTCAATGTATTTCGCAACTGCTTCTTCATTTCCCGAACCGTGAGGAATCTTGCAAAGCTCCTCAAAGTAGGCAAGCGCCTTTTCGGGTCTATATCCTTTTGTAATTACCTGTTCTACCATAATTTATCTCCTTAAAACTTATTTATAAAAATTCAGTTTTATATAGTCAAGCTCTATAATATAAAGGCTCCCTTGTGTAAAGGGAGCTGTCAGCTCTGCTGACTGAGGGATTGTTTCACAATTTTATCAATATACTCACAAACTTCCCTAAAATTCGTATTTATTTCAGTATTAGGAATTCTAACAACCGTCAATCCGTATTCTTCTAAAAATTCGGTTCGCTGATTATCGTATTCAATACCTTCCCTTGTATAGTGTCCTGAACCGTCAAGTTCAACAACCAAACTTGCAGATGCACAATAAAAATCAACAATATATTGTCCAATGATTTTTTGCCGAATAAACCTATTGGGATATGTACGCAAAAAATCATACCAAAGATGCTTTTCTTCTTTGGTCATATTTTTTCTTAACATTTTTGCGGTTGGAACTATTTCTTTATTATGTTTGCGTTCCATAACAATCCCTCCGCCTTCGGCACCTCCCTTTACACAAGGGAGGCTTGTTAGTTTGCTATTAAATTTTATTTTTATAGCAATTCTGTAGATTGATTTAAAGTTTTATAAAAATATTCTTTGCTTTCAAATGAATATATAGTATCATCATCTGCTTCATCCAAGTCAAATGATAAACTGAATTCATCTTCAAATATTTGGCAATCCACAAAATATTGGTTGTACTTTGCTTGAATACCAATACATTTATAATTGTCTGACCAATCTATATGAATATCTATTTTATTCAATCCAATATCAATAAGTTGTTTTTTAAAAAGTCCATCTAAGTAATCTTGCAATAAATGTTCAAAAGGTGTTCTATTTTCTACCGATTTATTGTCAAGGTATCTTTTAATCTTTTTCTTTTTAGAAAACACAATCATGTTTTACTCCTTGAGCAATCCAAATTAGGCCCCTTTGTGTAAAGGGGGCTCCGCGCAAGCGGTGGGGGATTGTCTTTTTTAATCTAATTATTCCCAAAGCTACCTAAAAATCCGAGTGCGCCGCCCTCAAGATTTTCAAGGGATTTTCCTGTTCCGAGTGCAACACAAGAAATCGGATCTTTTGCAATGTATGTACGAATACCCGTTGTTTTTTCAATTAATTTATCAAGTCCTGTGAGCTTTGAACCACCACCTGTAAGAACTATTCCGTTCTTGTATATATCTGCAAGAAGTTCCGCAGGTGTTCTCTCGATCACAAGACAAATCGTGTCAATAATAGCAGTCAAGGGCTCCATAACCGCATCAAGAGTTTCATTAGCATTGAAGCTCACCGTTTTAGGAAATCCTTTAACAAGACATCTTCCCTTAACGTCCATTTGAGGTTGCTTTTTAGTAGGAACATCAAACACCTTGCCGACTTTAATCTTTATTTCTTCTGCGGTACGCTCACCGATAAGCACCTTATAGTGCTTTCTCATATAGGACATAATAGCCTCATCAAACTCATTACCCGCAATTTTGATAGACTCGGAAACAACCACACCACCGTAAGAAAGAACGGCAATATCAGTAGTTCCTCCGCCAATATCAACAATCATATTTCCATACGGGCCATTAATATCAATTCCCGCACCGATTGCTGCAGCAACAGGCTCTTCAATAAGCAAAGTTTGACGAGCACCTGCCTGATTTGTGGCATTGATTACGGTCATTTCTTCCGCTTCATTGATTCCTGCAGGAACGCAAATCATAACTCGTGGACGAATAAGTGTTGGTCCACATGCGTGTGAAATAAAATACTGAAGCATTTTAAGTGTAACGCTGTACTGACTAATAACACCATCCTTAAGGGGACGAATTATAGAAATATTTTCGGGTGCGCGACCTAACATCTGCTGTGCCTCTCTGCCGATACGAACAATTTTGTTTGTATCCTTATCAATAGCAACAACGCTCGGCTCACGAAGAACTATTCCCTTATCCTTAACATAGACGAGAACAGAGCTTGTTCCAAGGTCAATGCCAACATCGGTAGTTATAAAATTTTTATCAAGCATTCCGTTCCCTCCTTAAAGTATATTTCTATTAATTATATCACAAACGCAAAAACAAATCAATGTTTTTGCGCTTATTTTTTATTTATTTTTTCAGTATATCCTAAACAAACACCCATAACAGCATATGCACCCAACGAGTACGCTATTCTTGCGCACGAAGCCATTGATGAACCGGTTGTTACGATATCATCAACCAAGATTACAGTTTTGTCTTTTATCTTATCTTCAACTTCGCGTGGCTTATATGCAGAACTCATATTGAGTCGTCGCTCATAAACATTGAGTTTTTTCTGTTCAGTGGTCTTAATTTTTCTATCAAAACAGTTTACAAATTCAATTCCTGTAACTTTAGATAAAGATTTTGCCAAGCGAAAACTTTGATCAAAGCCATCCTTTGCCTTGTTTTTGTGTGAACGAGGTAAAAATGTGATAACGCAATCTTCCGGCATAAGATTTGTCGCACGCATCTCTGCGATAAGTGGCTTTTTCATCTGCTCTGCGATAAAATCAAAGCTCACTTTATAATCGTAATGCTTTATTGAATACACGAATTTTCTTATTGGCAAATTTTCATCATTTGTTCTATAAGAAATCAATTTTAAAAGAGCTGTACACTGTGCTTTCTGCATGTTTTTTGGCATACAACGGCAAAATTCCATCGCAAGACCACAAATTTTGCACTCTCTGCTTTTCTCGTTTTCATAATGAAGTCTGCAAGCAGGACAAAAAGGATCAATTTGTTTTTCCGTCAATCGAATATCCAACAATTCAGAGCAATTCGCACATTTTGGCGGAAATAAAAGATTAAAAATAACGTTATTTATTTTCATTTCTACCACCAAAAAGTCTTGCAAGTCCCGTATATCTTAGGGATTGCTTATCATTCTGCACCATAATTTTAACTATATTTTCATCGCCAACTATAATTACCATTTTCTGCGCTCTTGTAACTGCAGTATAGAGCATATTTCTCGTCAAAAGCATTTCAGGAGCACGATAAGCTGGAATAATAACTATCGGATATTCACTTCCCTGACTCTTGTGCACAGTAACTGCATACGCATGCTCAAGCTCCTCAAGATATGAGAAATCATATTGCACACTTCTATCATCAAATACAATTTCCATTGTTTGATTTTTATGGTCAATATCAAAAATAAAACCAATATCGCCGTTGAAAATTCCGTTTCCTTGCGTGCCATCATTCTTTTCCCAAGAAATATCATAGTTATTTTTGGTCTGCATTACTCTGTCACCCTGACGGAAAATAACCTGTCTATATTTATATTCTTTTTTACCAAATTGCTCGGGATTGAGCATTTTCTGAAGCAAAACATTGAGATTTTCAGTACCTGCCTCACCCTTTCGTGAGGGAGAAATAACCTGAATATTCGCAGTTGCCTGCACTCCGTATGCCTTGGGTAATCTATTTTTGCAAAGGTCAGCAACTGTATTGGCTATATCCGAGTTGCTCTTTCTTGGTAAAAAGAAGAAATCCTTGTTTTTAACAGTCAAATCGGGCATTTCACCCCTGTTTATTGCGTGAGCGTTGGTTACAATCAAGCTCTCACTTGCCTGACGAAAAATCTCATTTAACTTGATTGTCGCAAATCTTCCACCGTCAATAATATCTCTTAATACATTGCCCGCCCCAACACTTGGGAGCTGGTCGCTGTCGCCTATAATTATAAGTCGCGCGCCGGGTTTTATCGCCTTCAAGAGCGCACACATCAAATTTTGGTCAATCATTGATGCTTCGTCAATGATAATTACCTCTTCTTCAAGAAGATTGTCCTCGTTTCGAGTGAATTTTCCGTAAATACTATCCGAAAAATCCATTTCGAGCAATCTATGAATTGTTTTCGCTTCACGACTTGTCGCCTCGCTCATTCTATTTGACGCGCGTCCCGTAGGTGCTGCAAGTGCCACATCAAATCCCATACTGTCAAAAATTTCAATCAGCGCACGAACAACGGTGGTTTTACCAGTACCTGGACCACCTGTAAGAATCATAACTCCACTCTCAAGAGAAGATGTAATCGCCTTTTTCTGCAATGGTGCATAAGAAATTCCACTTCTGCTTTCCTCTTTCATAATAAAGGCATTCATGTCACGTGCATCAACCGAAGCACATACCTTATCAAGCATATCAAGCTTGCGAGCGATGTACTTTTCACTTTCATAGCTATCTATATCGTAAATATATTTTATTCCATCATAGGTCACAGCACGAAGCTTTTCTTGCTGATATAATACAGAGAGGGCTATTTTTATATGTTCTTTTTCCACTTCAAGAAGGTCTGCACCCTCGTCTATCACTTGATTTTCGGGCAAACAAACATGTCCGTTGTGAGTAATACGATACTTCATCATATAGACAATGCCTGAACAAATTCTGTCAATGCCATCTCTATCAAAACCGAGTGAGCGCGCCATATTATCGGCTTTTTCAAAGCCAATTCCCTCTATTTCTTCGCATAAGATATAGGGATTTAGCTTCGCCATATCCACCGATTTCGAGCCCCATCTCTTATAAATCTTCATTGTGAGAGTTGCACCAAAATAATCACGGAAAAACATCATCGTGCTTCTCATTCCGGCACTTTTTTGGAAGTTTTCACCGATATCGCGTGCTTTTTTAGGGCTAATTCCTGGAATTTGAGAGAGCCATTCGGGATGGTTTTCAATAATGTCAAAGGAATCTTCACCATAGAGATCCACTATCTTCTGTGCGGTTTTAGGACCTATTCCTTTTATCGCACCCGATGCAAGATAGCGCAAAATGGAAACGGCATCCGCAGGCATTACTTTTTCATAGGAGGAAACAGAAAATTGTCTGCCGTATTTGGGATTATGCACCCATTTTCCGTAAACTTTAAGGTTTTCTCCCTCTCCAACATAGGGCATCACACCGACAGCAGTAACGATTTCACCTTTGCCAACAACCATTTCGAGAATGGTATATCCGTTTTCTTCGTTTGAATAAATTATATACTCTACCGAACCCTCAAGTGTTTCAATATCGCTCTTTTCAATGTTTTCATTGTATTTATCCATCGGTATTCTCCCCCTTTCTATTTGATAAAAGACCTCAAATTTTCATTTGAGGTCTTAAAATAATTACTTCAAAAGCTCTGCCTTAAGCACGGGCGCAAGATCTCTCTGTTCCCAAGGAGCATTAATATCTTCACGTCCCATATGACCGTAAGCAGCAGTTGCGCTGTAAATAGGACGGCGAAGCTGGAATCTATCAATAATTGCCGCAGGACGAAGGTCAACGTACTTCTGAACTGTTTCAGAAATAAGTGCTTCATCAACAACACCTGTGCCAAATGTATCAATCATAACAGATACGGGCTTTGCAATACCGATAGCGTATGCAAGCTGAACTTCGCACTTTTTAGCAAGACCGGCAGCAACGATGTTCTTCGCAATATATCTTGTTGCATAACAAGCGGAACGGTCAACCTTTGTGGGGTCCTTACCTGAAAATGCACCACCACCGTGACGAGAATAACCACCGTATGTATCAACGATAATCTTTCTACCTGTAAGACCGCTATCCCCTGCAGGGCCACCTACAACGAAACGTCCTGTGGGGTTAACGTAAATCTTTGTTGCATCATCCATAAGATTTGCAGGAATGATGGGAGTAATAACGTGTTTAATAAGGTCCTCACGGATAGTTTCAAGTGTTACGGTGTCAGAGTGCTGAGTAGAAATAACTACTGTATCAACTCTTACAGGCACATCGTCCTGATATTCAACTGTAACCTGAGTCTTACCGTCGGGACGGAGATAATCAAGTGTGTGATTCTTTCTTACGTTTGTAAGCTGAATAGCAAGCTTGTGCGCAAGAGAGATAGGAAGGGGCATAAGCTCGGGAGTTTCATCACAAGCGTAACCGAACATAAGACCCTGGTCACCAGCACCTGTGTCATACTGGTCTGCAAATTCACCATTCTTTGCTTCAAGGGATTTATCAACACCAAGAGCGATGTCGGGTGACTGCTCGTGAACAGAGCTAAGAACTGCACAAGAATCACAGTCGAAACCATATTTTGCACGGTCATAACCAATTTCGCGAACTGTTTCACGAACGATCTTTTGATAATCGATAACTGCCTTTGTTGTGATTTCGCCCATAATCATTACAAGACCTGTTGTGCAGCA
>JAZKZP010000050.1:0-8111 GCA_045612715.1 Eubacteriales bacterium | reverse complement strand
CATAGCTGTTCCGCGGAGGCATACTGCACCGTATTCGGTTACAAGCCAGTCAATATCGTTTCTTGAAAGAGAAACTGCTGCGCCCTGCTTGAGCAAGGGTACGATCTTGGAGGTCTCGGTTCTCTCGCCCGTTACCTTATTCTTAACCATTGCGGTTGAGTAAAGAGCGATAATGGACTTACCGTTCTTGGATTTTTGTGCGCCAATAGCTGTATCAGCCTGTCCGCCCGTACCCGAGAACTGAACGTGACCGATGGACTCGGAGCAGCACTGACCAAAGAGGTCAATCTCGATTGTAGAGTTAATGGAAACCTGATTATCGTTCTGTGAGATTGTATGTGGGTCGTTTACGTAAGCGCCATCCATAATGCAAACCGCGGGGTTATCGTCTATGAAATCATAGAGTTCTTTTGTACCCATTGCAAACGCAGCAACCATCTTGCCCTTATGTGTCTGCTTATTCTTACCTGTAATAACACCTGCTTTTGCAAGTTTAACCATACCAGAAGTGAGCATTTCTGTGTGAACACCAAGGTCCTTTTTATCCATAAGAGAAGCTGCAACTGCGTTGGGGATACCACCGATACCAAGCTGAATGCAGTCTCCGTCATTAATCATAGAAGCGATTGTCTTACCGATAATAATATCCTTTTCGTTGGGCTCTGCATCTGCAATTTCAGGCATAGCATAATCACATTCAACAACATAATCAATATCATTAAGGTGAAGCTGAACGTCACCAAATGTTCTTGGAGCATTGGGGTTGATTTCAAGAATAACGGTCTTAGCTTCTTTAATCATTGCCATTTCGTATGTATTAGATGTGGAGAGAGAAACATAACCGTGTTTGTCAGGCATTGAAGCGATACCAACATAGATGTCTGGCTTGCGATAGCAAAGACGCTTAAAGGATGCAAGGTGCAAATGGTTATAAATAAAGCTTATGTTACCATTAGCATGCGCCTTTCTAAGTACTGGTGTATAGAACCAACCTTCAGTTCTGAATGAATCCTTATAAGCAGGATTTATCATAAATTCGTAAGCGCCCATAGGAAGGCAGTTAGAAACCATAACATCCTTAACTTTGTCTGCTATCGTGTGAAGATTAGTCATAAATTCTCTGCCCTCTGCAGCGCCAAGACCTGTTACAATGTAATCGCCCGAGTTAACAAGAGCAAGAGCTTCATTAATTGATACGTATTTTGCCATAATAGTTTTCTCCTTTTTTATAGTTAATTGTTATTTATCTATTTTAAACGCACAAGCGTATTATTTTCAAAGTTAATGTTTTTTTAATTATCTATATTTTATGAATGATTTGGGTGATTCCCCGCCCTTTCGGGCGGGGATTAGTAATTAAATTAATTATTCAGTAATGTACTGTCTGAGTTCTTCGATGGACTGAAGTCCTGTAAAGGGTGCGCTTGCTGCAATGTGATCTTTGGTTGCGCTTTCACCAAGTTCGGGATTACCTGAATCAAAGAATACTGCTGCTGAGAACATTTCAACACCTGTTCTTGCGCCGTTTGAATAAGAGATTGTACCTGCCATTGCTACAGGAAGCTCAACTGTTTCCATAACTTCAACAAGGTTAGCGCGTGTAAGCTCCTTACCGGATGCTTCAAGAGCCTTAAGAGCCTCGCAGAACATATTACCTGCGATGTAACCTGCAAGTGCATATGAGTTGTAGCTCATCGCCCAAGCAGTTCCCTTATCTACTGTGTATGCATAGTTAAAGATAGATTCTGCAACATTCCAATAGCTTTCTGTGAAGCCTACTACACCCTCGCCGTAGAGAGAAGAATCCTGTATCTTATAAGTTCTGAAAAGAGGAGTATCCTTAGCATAAACATACTCTGTTGATGTCACGTCAAGCCAACCCTGAGCATAAATTGTCATTTTGGACATAATGTCAAGACCTGCTTCTGTCAACTTACCGCCATTGTTAAGAACGTCAGCAGATGAGTTGTTATAAGAAGTAAGAACATTACCTGTAAAGTTAGCCTGTGCCAATGCTGTAAGAGCAGCAATGAAGTTTGTACCTGTTACAGTAACGATAACTGTATCGCATCCTGCTGCAACGATTGATGTAGCAGCTGCGCCAAAGTCTGTACCGGGAACATCCTGATATACGATATTATCTCTCTTGGAAGCAGGAAGATTAGCAGCTTCTTCTTTTACACCGTTAAGAGTTGCCTGAGATGCTTCATCCTGGTTAGCAATAACTGCTACCTTAGTTGCACCAAGACCACCAGTAAGTGTGCCGTCAGCCTTCAATGCATCTGCAAAAGCACGAACGATAAGTGAACGGCCTTCTGTTCTGTTAAGAGGCTGTACGGGGAAGATACATCTGTCACCATCTGTTGTTGCATTCACATTGTAAAGAGCATCAACACCTGCCGCTGCGTAAACCATGGGAACGCAGTTTTCCTTGAGCATATCAATGTTTACATTTACAGCATAACCACCGTAGTTACCAACGATAGCGAAAACTTCATCCTCATGGATGAGCTTTTCCATAAGAGAAACGGAGTTTGTAGCTGTACCTTCGTCATCATAGTGCTTAAGCGCAACTGTCTTACCCTTGAAGCCACCATTTGCATTGTATTCAGCAAATGCAGCGTTAATACCAATGTTGAATGGTACACCGATAGCTGCAAGAGCACCTGTGATACCTGCTGTGTTACCTACGTAGATAACGTCGCCTTCATATACCTCTGTGCTAAGAGTTGCTTCTTTGTCTGTACATGCGCTAAGTGGCATAATGCACATAATAATAACAAGTACAAGTGAAAGAATTTTTGTAAGTTTTGTTTTCATAAGTTTTCTCCTTATATAAATTTATAACATCACCATTTGGTGTAATGTTTTTACCCTATTTACCGCCAAGATATGCGGCAACAAGTCGTTCATCTCTGATAAGGTCCTCTGATTTTCCATGCATACTTATCTTACCAAGTTCAAGAACGTAAGCATAGTCAGCAATTTTAAGTGTAGAAAGAGCATTTTGCTCAACGATAAGAATCGTTGTTCCTTCTTCCTTAATCTTAACAAGAGTATTGAAAATATCCTTGATAAGCAAGGGGGCAAGTCCCAATGATGGCTCATCGAGAATTAGAAGTTTAGGTGAACCCATAAGCGCACGGCCAATCGCTAACATCTGTTGTTCTCCACCCGAAAGCGTTGATGACTGCTGCTTTGCTCTTTCTTTAAGTCTTGGAAAAAGAGTATAAACACGCTCAAAATTCTTTTGAAGCTCTTCTTTACTCTTTATGTTATATGCACCAACACGAAGATTTTCTTCAACTGTAAGACCAATAAGAACATGACGTCCCTCAGGAGATTGCATAATTCCAAGCTGAGCTACCTTATGAGCTGGTTTTCCACTTATTTTTTGTCCATTGAAAAGAATTTCTCCTGCCGTAGGCTTAAGAAGTCCTGAAATAACCTTAAGAGTTGATGTCTTTCCCGCACCATTGGCACCAAGAATGGCAACTATTTGTCCTTCTTCAACAGTAAGATCAATTCCCTTGATTGCCGCGATAGGACCGTAATTGAGCTTGAGATTAGAAAGTCTTAAAATTTCACTCATATTACTCCTCCTCCGCAACACCAAGATAAGCCTCTTGGACTGCTCTATTATTTTGAATTTCTTCAGTAGTTCCAATGCCAAGCATTTGACCAAAGCTAATTGCACAAACAGTATCGCAAACGTTCATTACAAGACTCATATCGTGTTCAACAAGCAAAATTGTTACACCGAATTCGTCTCTGATCTTACGAATCGTCTTTGTAAGTTCAGCCGTTTCACTATCATTAAGACCAGCTGCAGGCTCATCCATAATAATAAGCTTGGCATCAGCCATAAGTGCACGTGCAATCTCTACCTTTTTGAGAATACCGTAAGGAAGTCCCATTGCGTACCAATTGGCATAGTTTTCAAGTCCCATAAATTTAAGGATTCTCATTGCCTTTGCGCGAAGCATTTTTTCCTCTTTTTTAAGAGAAGGCGCTCCAATCATATGCCCCCAGAAGCCTGTTTTATAGCTTCTTGTACTTGCAACTAAAAGATTTTCAATAACTGAAATTTCTTTTACAAGCTCGATATTTTGGAACGTTCTACCAATTCCCTGAAGAATGATATCGTGTACCTTGAACGTGCGAAGGTCAACAACCTCACCATATTTGTTTTCAAAGTACATTTCACCAGCCGTTGCGTCGTAGAAACGGGTGATACAGTTAAATACTGTTGTCTTACCAGCACCGTTAGGTCCGATAAGTCCAAATATCTCACCCTTCTTTACGTTGAAGGTAAGATCGTCAACTGCCTTAAGTCCTCCAAAATACATTTTAAGTCCCTTAACCTCAAGAAGAACATCAGAAGGTAAAGAATGAGTATTTTTTAACTTATTTTTAAGTTTGAATGCTTGCTTCTCTGCCTTAATGATCTTATTTTGAAGCTTAGATTTTTCTTTATAAAATTTTTCTGTGTACTTAGCTTCAAGATCCTGCTTCAAAAGGTAATATTCCTTTTCAAGCTCTTCTATGTGCATTCTATAAGGAACAACATATGTATATTTGTTTTTAAGAAGGAATTTTTCCTTTTTCTTTTCAAGAGATGCGATAAACTTTTTACGCTTATCATTTAAATTATACATTTTTGCATCTCTCTTTACAAGAAGATAGCCGATAGGTTCACCCTTAATAGCCACCTTAAATATCTTTTTAGCCGCACCGTGATTAATTGCTCTTTGCTTTTTATACGCTTTGATATCGTATTTTTGAAGCTTCTCTTCAAGCAAACACTGTGCAAACTGTTCTTTATCACACGCTTCAAATGCGAGCTTTGCGAGCTTTTTATTGCCTTTTATTAAAAATGCATTAAGCTTTTTCTCAACTATACCGTTATACTTTTCTTCAAGTGAATCAAGTTCTTCACGATAAAAATCGAGCGTATGACGAACTTTAATAAGCTTCTTTTGATCAGAAGAGCGATTTTTAGCCAAGATCTTTGCCATAAATACCCTCCTTAATCTTCTTAGTAAATGCTTTTATTTTTGTCTTTGCTTCAAGAAGAAGCTGTGCAAGACCACCGGGATAATACATCGCAATGAAGATTACCAAAATACCGGATACAAGTGTAATAATAAGTGAATTTTTTGCAAGGAATGGTATCTGGTTAAAGATAACCAATTTGATACCGTACATTACAAACGTTCCAAACACTGCGCCCCAAATTGATTTATATCCACCTATAATAACCGCTGCAAGTATATTGAGCGAGGTTATAAGCGCATAATAGCCTGTTGGGTCGGTTGCATCTGCAGAACGAACTACCATCATCAAGAGAACACCTGATACGGACGCATATGCAGTACAAATGATGAAAGCCATAAGTCTATATTTGATAAGACTTATTCCCATTGCCTGAGCAGCTGCAGTACTATTCTTCATGGCAAGCATTGCCCGTCCTGTAGGGCTATTGATAAGGTTACTTGTGATAATCATTATAATAACCAAGAAAATGGTTACCAAAATCAAAGACTGTGAAGTCGGGAATTTTTTACCGAAAAGAACAGCATTCTTTGCACTAAGCGCAAGCTTAGGTTCAATTGCACCATAAAGTGTGCGCAAAATTTCTGAAAGCGCAAGTGTCAGAATTACAAGGTAAATACCCTCAATTCTAAGCGAAATAAATCCTACGATCAATCCTATAAGAAGTGAGATCGCAATTGCAACCAAAATCGCTACTATAAATGGAAGTTGTGCCTCTACCATAACATAATGAACGGCATAAGTACCGATACCGATAAAGCCGCCTGTACCGAGAGATGCAAGTCCTGAATATCCCATCAAAAGACAAAATCCTATTGATGCGATTGCAAATGAGAATGTTGTTGCAAATGCCGATTGCCAAGAATATGGCAAAATCTTTTCTGTTGCCAAAATTCCGACAATACACATCAAAATTCCAAACAAAATAAATTGAACTGAAGGTGTTTTAATAATTTTTCTAAATGCGTTGGTGATCTTGTCATTTGTTTTTACTTCTTTACCAAGCAAGGCGTATTTTTTAGTTAAATATCTATGCATAACATTACACCTTCTTTGCTATTTTTTTGCCAAAGATACCTTGTGGCTTAATAAAAATTATTACCAATGAAATTGCATAAACAATAACCTTTGACCAGCCTGTAAGCTCGGACATTCCAAGAATATTGAATGCTGCAAAAACAAGGTTTTCTGCAAGTGGAATAAGAAGTGCACAAATTACAGGTCCGTGGAATGTACCAAATCCACCCAAAATACCTGCCAAGAAAGCGCTCACCTGAAATTCCGTCATAAAATAACCTGTTACAACCTTAACCTCTGAGGCTCTCATATAAGCCGCAAGAGCACCAAGTGCACCTGCAAGTCCCCAAGAAACAGCCGTAACAATATGTGTGTTAATACCCATCATTCCTGCAACGTACTCGTTTGATGCAGTTGCGCGAACTGAAAGTCCCCATTTACTGTAACGAAGCAAAACAAATATTAACGGGAGGATAACTGCAGTGATCGCAACGCAAACAAGCGCGTTATAAGTTACTGAAATATCAACGTTACCGGCAACGTCAACAACAAGATTGCCTTTAACAAGTGAATTTATCATGTACTGATCAATTGTTCCAAACACTACGGGAATAAGTCCTGTTATAATGGAAATAAGTCCCATAGTAATAATTTGCTTTGAAAGGGCGTTAACGTATCTACCGCGTCTAAAAAGACCGACGTCAACAAGCACAGCTATTGCCATTGACACTATCATTGAAAGTGGCAAAGCAACGAGCACTGGTAATCCAAGCTTGGTTATTGACCAAGCAGCAACGTATGCACCAAATGCCGAGATAACGCCCTGTGCAAAGTTAGTTGTAAATGATGTACGGAAAATAAGGGTAATTGCCATCGTTACAATGGCTGTAACACACATTGGAATTAAAGAACTCAAAAATGTGTTAATTATTTGAATCATAAATTATCCCCACTGAATGATATTTGCTGCCCAAGTATAACCGATACCTGCTGCGATCATACATACAGTGTCGCCATCCTTAACCTTGCCCTCTTTAAGTGCAAGCTCAAGAGAAAGAATCTGGTCGATCTGACCGATATGACCGTAATTTTCAAGATAGATTGTCTGATCTTCACGAAGTCCGAGATCAGCAAGCATTGCTTTGTGACCACTTCTCTTAATATGGAGGATGGAAAGATAATCAATATCTTCACGAACCTTACCTGATTTGCGAAGCGCCTCGTCAATGCAATGATACCAGTTAGGCATTGAAACAGTATTAAGAAGTCCCTTCATCTTAGGGGAATCCATAAGACGAAGCATACCATATTCTTTGTAGTTTTCGGGAGTTACGGGTTCATTGATACCACCCACTTTAGATCCGCAAGTGTGAACAACGCTACCATCACTCATAAGATGTGTGCCAAGAAGAAGGTTCTTGCCGTAATTCTTCTTAAGAAGGATTGCGCCACCACCTGCTCCAAGGTTACACATAAAGGAAACGCCGCTGTCTGTATAGTCGATGAAATCGCAGTTACGGTAGCCACCGCAAACGAGAACTGTATTAATCTCGTCATCAGCGATGAGCATATCCTTTGCGAGCTTCATAGCGGAAACCGCTGTGCAGCAACGGTTCTGAACGTCAATTCCCCAAGCATTCTTTGCGCCGATTCTATCCTGAACGTAGCAAGCGCTTGTTGTGAGAGGATATTCCTTCCACTCCTCTGTGATACAAAGGATTGCATCGATTTCAAGGGGGTCAACACCTGTGTTTTCAAGGCATTTAAGAGCTGCCAACGCACCCATTTCCTGTGTGCCGTCGCAAGCTTCCTCGCTTGGCATATACTTTTGGTTAATACCGAGCTTATCTCTAACTGCGTCCTCACTCCAAACGCCACCTGTTGCGTCGGAAATTTCTTTTGCAGTCATTATCTTTTTGGGCAAGTATGTTCCAATGCCCACAATTCCTACATTTACCATTATTTTTTCCTCCAAAATTTATGGATTAAAGTCTCATACCGCCGTTAACGGAGAGAACGTGACCTGTTACATAAGATGA
>JAZKZP010000049.1:0-3988 GCA_045612715.1 Eubacteriales bacterium | reverse complement strand
GATTTTTAAGTAATTTCTTTTATTTTGTAAACGAAATGCTGTCGAGCAAGACGATTGTTTGCACAGACTTCGATCCCCTCATCCACCACTTGCGTGGTCCCCCTTCCCCTCAGGGGAAGGCACAGATAAATCCCAATTTATTAATTAATTCGAATTGAATTAATTAATCGCAAAATCTCTTGACAATTTGAAGGATAGATTATATAATATATATAATAATTAAAATGGCGGATTATGGGGAAAAGCACATGAGAGATTTTATTGAAAGGACTTCTGTAATAGTTGTTGGTGGCGGTGCTGCAGGTATGATGGCTGCTTTAACTGCTGCTCGAAGTGGTGCAGAGGTTATACTTTTTGAAAAAAATGATAGACTTGGCAAAAAACTCAGAATTACAGGCAAGGGACGTTGCAACGTCACCAATGACTGTGATAAAAATGAGTTTATGCAAAATGTTGCAAGTAATTCAAAATTTCTTTTTGCCGCTATTTCTCGCTTTTCAACCGCCGATACAAAGGAATTTTTTGAAGATTGCGGAGTTCCTCTCAAAACAGAAAGAGGAAAACGAGTTTTTCCCGTTTCAGATAAGGCGCAGGATATAGTTTCAGCTATGGAGAATGCGTGTATCGAGTCGGGTGTTCGCATAATCAAGAAAAAAGTTGACTCCTTGATAATTGAAGACGGAAAAGCTATGGGCGTTGTCGCTTGTGGCGAAAATTATGGTGCTAATTCCGTTATCGTTTGCACGGGTGGTGTGTCCTATCCAAGAACGGGCTCAACAGGTGACGGATATCGCTTTGCCAAAGCTGTGGGACATAAAATTGTTGATATTAAGCCATCACTTGTTCCACTTGTTTCAAAAGGTAAGCTCTGCGCTCATCTTCAAGGATTGTCGCTTAAAAATATAGCTTTTAAAGTTAGAAATAATGAGAACGGAAAGATTGTTTTTGAGGATTTTGGCGAGATGATGTTCACACATTTCGGCTTAACAGGTCCTGTTGTGCTCTCTGCGAGCGCGCATCTTTCGGACATCGAAAGTGGAAAATACACCGCGTGCATTGATATGAAGCCTGCGCTTGATTTCAAAACACTTGACGCGCGAATTTTATCCGATTTCAACGAGTGTATAAACAAGGATTTCATAAATTCACTTGACGCGCTTTTGCCTCAAAAAATGATTGATGCGGTGGTTGGTCTTTCAGGTATTGACCCACGCAAAAAGGTCAATTCAATCACCAAAGAGGAGAGAGAAAAGCTCGTTTCCGTTATCAAAAATATTGAGATACCGCTTATTGGCTTCCGTTCCATTGACGAGGCGATAATAACAAAGGGCGGTGTGTCAGTTAATGAAGTTAGCCCAAAGACTATGGAATCAAAGATTGTTTCGGGCTTGTATTTTGCTGGTGAAGTTCTTGACCTTGATGCCTATACGGGCGGCTTTAATCTTCAAATAGCATTTTCTACCGCTACGCTTGCAGGCGAGAACGCCGCGTGGAGTAGCTTTGAATAAACTTTTTAAGAAGGGATTTTTAAAATGATTAGAATAGCAATCGACGGACCAAGCGGCTCCGGTAAGAGTACTCTTGCCAAAGCAGTTGCAAAGGAGCTTGGTATTATATACGTTGACACAGGTGCGCTTTATCGCACAGTTGGTTATCACGTTTATCAAAACGGAAAAGACCCCAACAATGCAGAGCATGTTGAGAGCTTGCTTTCGGGGATAAATATTGAACTTAAATATGAAAACGGTTCACAGAGAGTAATACTTAACGGCGAGGACCTTGGTGACAAGATAAGAATGCCTGAGATGTCTATGTACGCATCTGCAGTTTCAAAAGTTCCTGCAGTTAGAGCGTTTTTGCTTGAAATGCAGAAATCTCTTGCAAGAGAGAATAGCGTTGTTATGGATGGCAGAGATATTGGAACTGTAATCATTCCCGATGCTGACCTTAAGATATTCCTTATTGCAAGTAATGAAACTCGTGCCAAGAGAAGAACTCTTGAGCTTCAAGCAAAAGGTGTTGACGCACGCTATGAGGATGTTCTTAACGATATGATTGAACGTGACAAGCAGGATAAAAATCGTGATATTGCTCCTGCAATTCCTGCAGAGGACGCGATAATGTTTGATAACTCAGGGATGAGTGTTGAAGAAAGTCTTAATGAAATCGTGAGGTTAGTAAATGAGCGAAAATAATAAAAAAGAAGTTGGATTTGAAAAAGAAAAGAAAACTTATAAATTTTTCTATTGGCTTTTGGCAGGAATGGTGCGCAAGCTTTACAGAGTGCGAGTAATTAATCCTAACAACGAGCCACTTGATACGCATTTTATAGTTGCTTCAAACCACACCGCCGCTGCAGATGGGGTTATCATTTGCGCTGCGATGAAAAATCAAATTAGATTTATGGGCAAAAAGGAGCTTTTCAAGGTGCCCGTTGTAGGTGCATTCCTTCGAGCTATCGGATGCTATCCCGTTGATAGAAAGAGTAGTGATATATCTGCGCTCAGAAACACAATCAATCTTCTTAAGGATAACGATTGCGTTGGCATCTTTCCACAGGGTACAAGACACCCTAAGGTTGACCCTGCAACAACAACTGTTAAAAACGGTGTTGGTCTTATTGCGGCGCGATCAGGCGCTCATGTGCTTCCTGTATGCGTTAAATCAAAGGTTGGCGCAGTTAAGATGTTTAGAAAGAACTATCTTATCATCGGTGAGCTTATCAAAAATGAAGAATTTGATTTTGAAAACAATAAAGGAACTGAAGGTCATCAGAAGGTTGCAGATAAGATATTTGCTGAAATTTGTAAACTCTATGCCGAAACGGATATAGAAAATGTCAAATAATATAACTATAGCGCATCACGCTGGCTTTTGCTTTGGTGTAAAACGCGCAACCGATGCTGTTGAAAAGCATATTGTAGAGCGAAAGATTGGCGAGAGAATATTTACGCTCGGTCACCTTATTCATAATCAGGGATATAACGATTGGCTTGAAGAGAACGGGGTGCAGTCGATTGATGTTTTGGATATCGAGAACGTGTGTAAAAGCACGAATGAAAATTCGCCAACCACCGTTTATATTAGAGCGCATGGTGTTCCTGTGGAAACAGAAGCACTTCTTCAAAAATGTAAGGAAGAGAATGCGTTTTTTGACTATGTGGACTTAACTTGTCCATATGTAAAAAAGATACATTGCATCGCAAAAGAGAATAGCGGTGATGATAGCGTGTTTGCTTTGCTTGGCTCTCCCGTACATCCCGAAGTTGTGGGAATTATGAGCTATGTGCAGGGCGAAAAGCTTGTGTTTGAACACGCAAATGAAATTGAAGATTATTTAAAAAATCAACATTTGTTGAAAATGCATAAAAAAACACTGAATTTGGCAGTTCAAACGACTCAAAATTTGGTGGAGTGGGAAAAAAGTTTAGAAATTGTAAAAAACTACTGTACAAATGCTAAATTTTTTGATACAATATGTAATGTTACGGAAATTCGTCAAAACGAAGCGAAAAAGCTTGCTCACGAGAGCGATTTTATGGTCGTCGTGGGCGGTAGAGAAAGCTCAAATACGGCGAAATTATATAAAATATGTAAGGAAGCTTGTGAGCATACTCTATGGGTAGAAAAGGCGGACGAGCTTGACGGAAGATTTCCGACAAATAATAATATAGGTATCGTGGCAGGAGCGTCGACGCCGAAACGCGATATCGAGGAGGTTTTTTTAATCATGAGCGAAAATTTTGCAGAATTGCTCGAACAATCACTTAAAACTTTAAATACAGGAGATACAGTAACCGGATACGTAACACACGTTACCGATGCAGAGCTTCAGCTCGACCTCGGTGCAAAAGTTACAGGCATTATCAAAGCCGAGCAGATTACAGATGATGCATCCGCACGTCTTACACAGATGTTCAACGTTGGCGACGAAGTTGAAGCATTCGTTATTCGTGTAAGCGACATTGAAGGCGTTGCAGAGCTTTCA
>JAZKZP010000048.1:0-12608 GCA_045612715.1 Eubacteriales bacterium | reverse complement strand
TATGAGAAATAACATTAGTTTGTTCGGACAGTCGAGCACGCCTGTCCCTACCACGATTGTACTAATTTTTATATTTTCATAATAGTCATATCAAAAACAAACGGCTACAATTTGGTAAAATAAATATATCAAACTACGTAGGGACAGGCGTCCCCGACTGTCCGCCCCAAACGCGAACTATTTTTATTTCAAATAATCAAGGAATGAAATATCGTAAACACATTCTTCAAAAACACCTTGGTTTTCCAATCATGAATATGTGTCATTGTTATCAACTAATAATCTATAAATAGAAAAATCATAGTTCGAAATCAAATTTTGCATATAAATACGACATTTTTCTTTCTAACTATCTTTCTTCGCAATATTCTCCGCCATTTTCATAATTTTGGCGAAGCGGTTATTGAGCGTTGATTTTGTTATAGGCGGCTCGTGCATTAAGGCAAGCTCTGAAAGAGATGCCGAATGGTGTTCAAGGCGCAATTTTGCGCTTTCTGTAAGCTCGTGTCCTATCTTTTCAAGCAAACCAGCATTTTCAATAATCTCAATCGCACGAAGCTGCTTTTGAGCCGCCTCTACCGACTTTGCGATATTAACTGATTCGCAATTCACCGCACGATTTTCTTGCACGATAATGTCACGCTCGATTCGTCTATTCATCACCTCAAAAAAGGCGTTATTTGCCTGCATAAGATTGAGAACATCTTCAATTCTATCGGCTTTTTTATAGTAAATTCCTGTCGCGTTTCGCCTTGTAACAATCTTTGGGGCAATCTTGCACGCTGTCAAAAATTCGGTCAGAATTTCAGCGCGTTTTTGGTGTTGAATACGAAATTCAAGGTGATTGCTTCCCGAAGCAAAGGTCACAGTTGCTCGAGCAAGAAAAATTCCACGCACAAAATTCATTCGGCAGAAATTACACTTAAATTCCATATAATCTTTAATTCCCGCGCCCTCTTTGTCAAGCGTAGCTACCTTTTTAGCCATCGAACCAAAAACAAATTCAACACGGAAATAATCCCTGCCCGCCTTTTTTATGGGCGAAACGGTAACTTCCTTTGAAAACTGACGTTCAAAAACGCGTTTATAAAAATCTGCGTGCTCTTCACTTGCAGTATCTATGTATATCCTGTCGCTTTCTGTGAATGCGTCATACAGCAAGCCGTATGCAAGCGCGCGTCGGCAACAGGTTTTGTGAGGAATCTCCTCTATAAATTCTCTTTTTATGTCCTCTGAAAAAGCCATTTTATTCAACAAATTCGATTTCACATTCAAGCGAAACATCGAATTTTTCCTTTACCTCTTTTTTGATATGTTCCACTAAATTCTTTATATCACTCGCAGTTGCATTTTCGCGATTTATCACGAATCCCGCGTGCTTTTCGCTCACCTGTGCACCACCGATTGAATAACCTTTAAGTCCTGCGTCCTCAATAAGCTTCCCTGCAAAATGCCCCTCGGGACGCTTAAAAGTACTACCTGCGCTTGGATATTCAAGCGGTTGTTTTGATAGGCGTGATGATTTTAATTCGTCCATTTTCGCTTTGATTTCATCGGGATTTCCCTCTTTTAATTCAAAGGTAGCAAAAAGAACAATCAAATCCTTATTGTCCATAAAAATGCTGTGACGATAAGAAAATTCGCATTCTTTAGCATCTGCGATAAAGAACGTTCCACTTTCTTTATCGAAAATCAAGCAGGATTTTAGCACTTGGCATATTTCACCACCATAAGCGCCCGCATTCATATACACACCGCCACCAACACTACCTGGGATTCCGTGAGCAAATTCAAGACCCGCGAGTCCGTTCTGCTGGGCAAAATTTGCGAGTTTCAACATAGAAACACCCGCACCTGCAACGATGCAATTATCATCCGTCACGTCAATATCAACACTTGAAAGTGCGCAAAGAGAAACCACAACACCATCGTATCCGTCGTCGGAAATCACTACATTTGAGCCCCTACCAAGCAAGATATTTTTTATATTATTTTCTTCAAAAAAAGCATAGAGCCCCTCTAATTCGTCGGCATTTTTGGGTTTTGCAACAATCCTTACATTGCCACCAACACGAAAAGAACAAAGCTTTTTGCCGTCCACGTTTTCTTCAAAATCAACATTTGAAATCTTTAAAAAATTGATTAATTCGTTCAAAATAAATACTCCTTTATTTATTTCAAAATCTCTAAAATCTCATCAAAATTACTTACAGTATATGTGATATCCCAGCCCTTAGGTGCTTCTTTTTTGATTGGGTTAAACCAGATGCAATCAATTCCGCTATTTATCGCGCCCTTGATGTCACTTGAGAGCGAATCCCCAATAACTATGGCTTTTTCACGACAATATCCGTCAATTCCGTTCTCGACTGCGTTAAAAAACTCCTTGTGTGGCTTCTCAGCACCGATAACCTCTGAAATAAAAATCTTCTCAAAATATTTAGTTATGGGAGATATTCCAAATCTGCCGTCCTGGGTGCTTTTAACTCCGTTTGTGATAATGAACAATCTATATTTTTTTGATAATTCTTCAACCATCTCCAAAGCGCCATCAAATAGGTGCGCTTCGTGTGCAAGATTGCTCATATAGAGGTCAGAGAGCGCCTCTGCCTTATCTTCAAACCCATATTCGCGCGCAAACTCAACGAAGCGAGCAAGCATCAAGCTTTTTTTATCAATCTCGCCACGCTCAAGCATCTTCCAATATTTTACGTTAATTACACTATATCTTTCAATAACCTCGTCACTGCTTGGCAACGAATAAAATTCAAGCGCCTCTTTAAGCGCAAAATATTCGCTCTTTTGAAAATCAAAAAGCGTGTGATCGGCATCAAAAAGCAAAAATTCGTATTTCATAAAACTCTCCAAATATACTTATTCAGTTTATTATACAATAGTTTTGCCACTTTTTCAATGGAATTTTGCAAAAATATTATATATTTATATAAAATTATATATAAAATCACTTGCATATTTCTCACTTTTGAGTTATAATATAAAATGACTATTTTTAGGATTTTATTTTTGGGAGGTATAAATGAAGATAATCGGATTAACAGGACCATCCGGTGCAGGAAAAAGCACACTTTGTCAAAGATTTGAAGAGTTGGGCATTCCCTGTGTTAACACGGACGAAGTATATCATAGAATCACGTCATCTCCATCCCCCTGCCTTGATGAACTCAAGGAAAAATTCGGAGATACAATAATCAACAAAAACGGTGGGCTTGATCGTAAAGCCTTGGCAAAAATCGTTTTTGAAGGCGAAAATTCAAACATAAATCTTGTAAAGCTCAACGCCACAACGCATAAATACGTTTGGGAAGAAACAAATAGAATTCTCACCGAACACATAAATCACGGCAAGAAAGCAGCAGTTATTGATGCGCCGGCGCTTTTTTCATCGAAAATATTTATCGGTGCTTGTGATTTCATAATTTCAGTTCTTTGCGATAAAGAAACAAGAGTTGAACGAATCATTGCCCGTGACCACATTTCAAAAGAAGATGCTTTGGCAAGAATCAATGCGCAACCCGACGATAGTTTCTTTATTGAAAATAGCGACTATTATATAACAAATGTGGGTACTGCATCAGAGATGAACGAGCAGCTTGCATCAATCTTTGAACAAGAGGAGATTTATATCAGATGACCTCAGTAAAGCCACGTGACGCACGTGTTTTTGTCTTAATTCTTATTATGTCCATTCTTCTGGGAATAATAGGAAACGCAGTTATAGACACCATTTATAGATGGGTCTATCCCGAAAAATACCATAGCATTGTGGTGAAATACGCAAAGGAATATTCGGTGCCTGAGGAGCTTGTGTTTGCCATCATCAAGGTTGAAAGTGATTTTGATCCGGACGTTGTCAGTCACGCAGACGCAAGGGGACTTATGCAAATGCTTCCCTCAACGTATTTGTGGCTTTCTACAAAATTCGGCGACGATAAACCTGACGAAAAATTGCTTTTCGACCCCGAAACGAATATTCGTTACGGAACTTATTATTTGCAATATCTACACTCCCGCTTTGGAACTTGGGAAAAGGCGATTATAGCTTATAACTGGGGCGAGGGTAATTTTGGTGAATTTCTTGAAGAAGAGGGATACACCTCGGGGGATTATGATTCCATTCCCGTAAAGGAAACGAGAAATTACATCAAAAAAGTAATGCATCATTGGAAAAAATACGAAGAACTTTATTAAAAATTGAAAGGATAAACAAATTATGGAAACAAAAGAACTTAAAGAACAGCTCTTTTACAAAAAGAAGAGCGTATATGAAAAAGCAACTCCAGAAGCAATTGACGAAGCATATGCATTCGCAGTTGACTATATGAAATATCTTGACGACGGCAAAACTGAACGTGAAGCAGTTGATGCCGCTATCGTTATTGCCGAAGCAAACGGATTTAAACCCTATACTATCGGTCAAGCTCTTAACGTGGGCGACAAATGCTACTACAATAACAGAGGCAAAAACCTTTTCCTCTTCACAATCGGTAGCGAAGACCTCGAAAACGGTATCCGCATTTCTGCGGCTCATATCGACTCCCCAAGAATTGACATTAAGCCCGTTCCCCTTTATGAAGATGAGGGCATGAGCTTCCTTAAAACTCACTACTACGGTGGCATCCGTAAATATCAGTGGCTTGCAACTCCTCTTGCTCTCCACGGCGTTGTTGTTAAAGCTGACGGAACAAGTGTAAACGTTGTTATCGGTGAAGATGACACAGATCCCGTTCTCTACATAAACGATCTTCTTCCCCACCTTGCAGCTAATTACAACACAAAGCCCTTGGGCTCTGCAATTGAGGGCGAAAAGCTCAATATCCTTGTTGGAAGCAGACCTTTAGGTGACGAAGACAACGCAATCAAACTTAATACCATGAAGATTCTCAACGAAAAATATGGTATCGTTGAAGAAGATTTTCTCACAGCAGAGCTTTCAATCGTTCCCGCACAAAAGGCTCGTGACGTTGGTCTTGACCGTTCTATGATTGGTGCTTACGGTCACGATGACAGAGTTTGCGCATATCCTGCACTTAAAGCAATTATTGACTCTGCAGATAGCAAACACACTCTTATGTGCATTCTTGCGGACAAGGAAGAAACAGGTTCTGATGGCAACACAGGTATGCAGTCAGACTTTATGGTTGACCTTATTGATGAAATCGCACACTCCCTTGGTGCTAACCCAAGAGTTGTTCGCGCTAACTCAAAGTGCCTCTCTGCTGACGTATCAGCTGCTTATGACCCCAACTTTGCTGAAGTTTTCGAAAAGAGAAATTCTGCGCTCCTCTCTTGTGGCGTAGTTCTTACAAAATATACAGGCTCTCGCGGTAAGGGTAGCACAAACGATGCCCACGCAGAGTTCATCGGCTTCGTTCGTCGTGCTATGGCTGAATACGGCGTTATCTGGCAGGCAGGCGAGCTTGGTAGAGTTGACGTTGGCGGCGGCGGTACAGTTGCTAAATACATCTCAATGCACAACATCGACGTTGTTGACCTCGGTGTTCCCGTAATCGCAATGCACGCTCCTTTTGAAGTAATTTCAAAGGTTGACCTTTACGAAGCATACAGAGCATTCTGCGCTTTCTACAAATTTTAGTTAACAGGTCCACATCAAGACACAATAACTAAAATTCAGAAAGGACTTAATTTAAATGCTTAATAAACTTAATTTTGCCGAGCAAAGATATATTCAGATTGAGGGTGAGATGAATGACCCCGAAATCGCGGCAAATCCCACGGAATTTACAAAAAGAATTAAAGAATATAATTCATTAACTCCCGTTATTTCTAAATTCAGAGAATACAAAAAGAATGAGCAAGAGCTAGCTGATGCATTCGAAATGCTTGAGGATGTGGATGCAGATATGAAGGAGATGATTCAAGAAGAAATCTCTATCTGCAAGGAAAAGAGCGTTACTCTTTTTGAAGAACTCAAAATCTTGCTTCTTCCCAAAGACCCCAACGATAGTAAAAACGTAATCATCGAAATCCGTGCAGGTGCGGGCGGTGAGGAAGCGGCTCTCTTTGCAGGTGTTCTCTATCGTATGTACACAATGTACGCAGATAAGACAAGCTTTAGAACAAGCGTTGTTTCATCAAACGAAACAGAACTTGGCGGATATAAGGAAATCTGCTTTATGGTTGAGGGTGAGGGAGCGTATTCCCGCTTCAAATTTGAAAGTGGTGTTCACCGTGTTCAAAGAGTTCCCGAAACCGAATCACAGGGCAGAATTCAAACTTCAACAGTAACTGTTGCCGTTCTTCCCGAAGCAGAGGACGTTGATGTTGAAATAAACCCTGCAGACCTCGTTATCGAAACTTGTAAATCGAGTGGCGCAGGTGGTCAGCACATCAACAAAACTGAATCTGCAATTCGTATCTACCACAAACCCACAGGTATCGTGGTTTGGTGTCAGGAAGAAAGAAGCCAGCTTAAAAACAAGGACAAGGCAATGAAAATGCTTCGCACAAAGCTCCTTGATATTAAACAGCAAGAGCAGGACGAAAAGATTTCATCCGACAGAAAGCTCCAGGTTGGTACGGGCGCGAGAAGCGAAAAAATCAGAACCTATAACTATCCCCAAAGCCGTATAACCGACCATAGAATCGGCTATACAACTCACTCGCTTGAAAATTTTGTGAACGGTGACATCGACGATATGATCGACGCACTCATCACGGCTGACACAGCGGAAAAACTTAAAAATTCAACACAGAACTAATAAATATGGACACAAAGATCGTAAGAATTAATGACAAAACTGAATATGGAAACGACCTTAAAGCAGCGGCGCAGATAATTCTTGATGGCGGTCTTGTGGTTTTTCCAACTGAAACGGTCTATGGACTTGGCGGAAACGGACTTTTGTCCGATGCGGCAAATAAAATCTACTCCGCCAAGGGCAGACCGAGTGACAATCCATTGATAATTCACATCGCAGAGCCGAGTGATGCTGATAAATATGCTCAAACGAGCGATATTTATTACCGTTTGGCTGATGCGTTTATGCCGGGACCTTTGACAGTTATTATGCCCAAGCGTGAGTGTATTCCCCACTCCGTTACAGGCGGACTTGAAACTGTGGCAGTTCGTTGCCCTTCGCATCCCGTTGCGCACGAGCTTATTAAAGAATGTGGCGTTCCAATCGCTGCACCCAGTGCCAATATTTCAGGGCGCCCCTCTCCAACGGATGCAAAATACGTAATTGAGGATATGGACGGCAGAGTCGATATGATAATCGACGGCGGCGAATGTGAAATTGGACTTGAATCAACTATCGTTGCTATCAATGGAACATCCCTCACCCTATTAAGACCAGGTGGTATTACCTATGACGCGCTTTGTTGCGTCTGCGATGACGTGAAAATTGCCCCCGCGGTACTCGAAAAGCTCGCAGAGAATGAAAAGCCACTCTCACCGGGGATGAAATATCGTCACTACGCTCCGAATGCGGACTTCGTTCTGCTTGATGGAGAGGATTGTGACGTGCTCGCATTTATGAAAGCCGAGCAAAAAAATAATTGTGCCGTGCTTTGCTATGATGAGGAAATTTCATCACTTGATGCTTCCCTCTCAATATGCATCGGTGCAAAAAATGATTTGAACACACAGGCGAAAAAGCTATTCACTTCACTTCGTGAGGCGGACAAGCTCGGAGCTAAAAAAATATATGCGCATCTCCCAAAGCTTGACGGGCTTGGACTTGCGCTCTATAACAGAATGATACGCGCTGCGGCGCATACCATAAAGAAGGTTTAATACACCAAAGAAAAGGACATTTAAAATGGCTAGAAAAAGCAGTAAAAAAGCTATAGAACCAAAAGAAATAATACACAAACCGGCTATTCCGCAGCCCATAACCGAAACTATAGAAAAAAACTATATGCCCTACGTTATGAGCGTTATCGTTTCTCGTGCAATTCCCGAAATTGACGGTCTTAAGCCCGCACACAGAAAGCTCCTTTATACAATGTATAAAATGGGACTTCTCACAGGCTCAAGAACTAAGAGTGCGAATATCGTTGGTCAAACAATGAAACTCAATCCCCACGGTGATGCGGGAATTTACGAAACGATGGGACGCTTGACTCGTGGTAACGAAGCTCTGCTTCATCCCCTCATCGACTCAAAGGGTAGCTTTGGTAAACAGTATTCATCTGAAATGAAATACGCGGCAAGCCGTTATACCGAGGCAAAGCTCGATCCATTTTGTAACGAACTCTTCCGTGGAATTGATAAGGATGCAGTTGATTTCATTGATAACTATGACGGCACAATGCAAGAGCCCGTGCTTTTGCCCACCTCATTCCCCAACGTCCTCGTTACTCCTAACAAGGGTATCGCCGTTGGTATGGCAAGTGAAATTTGCTCATTCAACTTGGCTGAAATTTGCGATGCAACTATTGCACTTCTCAAAAATCCCAAGACGAGTGTTGATAAAATCCTTGAAATAGTTAAAGCGCCCGATTTTCCAGGTGGCGGAACAATAATCTATAATCGCGATATGATGCGCCAAGTTTACGAAACGGGCTCGGGCTCAATTAAAATCCGCGCGAGATACGTTTACGATAAGGCGAACAACTGCATTGATATTATTCAAATTCCCTATTCAACCTCAATCGAGCTTATCATGAAGAAGCTCACGGAGTTGATTAAGGAAGGTAAAGTTAAAGAAATCGTTGACTTCCGTGACGAAATCGACCTTTCAGGCTTTAAGCTCACACTTGACTTGCGTCGTGGCACTGACCCTGAAAAGCTCATGGCTCGTCTTTATAAGATGACTCCCCTTGAGGATAGCTTCAAGTGTAACTTTAACGTGCTTATCGAAGGCTCACCAAGACAGATGGGTGTTCTTGAAATCCTTTCCGAATGGATAAAATTCAGAATGAATTGCTGTCGCAGAGAGCTTAATTACGATTTGAAAAAGAAAAAGGACAAGCTCCATCTTCTTATGGGTCTTGGCAAGATATTGCTTGACATTGATAAGGCAATCGCAATAATCCGTGGAACTGAAAAGGATAGCGACGTTGTTCCCAACCTTATGAAAGGATTCAGCATCGACGAAATTCAGGCGGACTATATCGCAGATATTAAGCTTCGTAACCTCAACCGTGAGTTTATTATAAACAAAATCAGCGAAATTGAGGGACTTCAACAAGAAATTGCTCAAATCGAAGAAATTCTTGCGGACGAACTCAAGCTTAAGGCGTTTATTTCTAAACAGCTCACCGAGGTTAAGAAGAAATACGGCAAGCCTCGCGTTTCTATGATTCAGGATGAAAACGAAGTTGTAGAATACGTTCACGAAGAACATCTTGAAAAGAGCGACGTTCACATCTATATGACTAAAGAGGGCTATTTCAAGCGCATCACTCCCCAATCCTTGCGCGGAAATGACGAACAAAAGGTCAAGGACGGCGACAAGGTGGTATTCTATGAATTCACCGACACACTTGCAGAGCTCATCATTTTCACCGACGGATGCAAGGTTTTCAAAACTAAAGTTAGCGAATTTGAAAACTGCAAGGCAAGTGATATGGGTGAATACATTCCTGCAAAGCTTGGTATGGATCCAGGTGAAAAGCCGATATTCATCAAGATAATCAAGGATTACCCCGAAAAACATAATATGGTATTCATATTTGAAAACGGTAAGGGTGTTCGTGTTCCGATTACCGCATATCAGACCAAGGCAACAAGAAAGAAGCTCGTTGGAGCTTATAGTGATGCTTCACCGATTGTTGCTGCGTTCTATGAGGACGAAAAGAAACCTTATGACATTCTCTTGGTGAATAACCAAAAGAAAGCAATCGTGGTGAAAACCTCACTTATTCCGCTTAAGTCAAGCCGTTCAAGTGGTGGTACAACAGTATTTACCTGCAAGAAGGGACAAAAAATCACTCGTGCAACTGAAAAATTCTCAGAGCATCTTGATAACACGGGATATAAAAAGATAAAAATTCCCGCAACAGGAACGGCAATTTCAGAAAAAGACATCAAAAAAATTTTTGATTAAAAATTTTAATATATATTAGGAGAAAGCTATGAACAAACCCAACAAACCCACAAGAATTCTTGCTCTTATTCTCGCATTCCTTATGGTAGCAGGCGTTGCAACAATCGGTATCACACTCCTTGTTTCAACTCTCGCAGGACCCGAAACAGAGCAGACCGATCCTCACGCAGGACACAATCACTAATTATGAAAAGCACTCAGTAAAACTGAGTGCTTTTTGTTTTCTTGTTGTTCAAATTTTGATTTGTCGCGCCCGTTGTCCGCACAAACCCCCCTATTGTTTTCCCCCTTTTTTTTAAAAGCGGAAGCCTAGCGGCTTGAGCGAAAAAACGCCCTTTTCTTTTTGCAAAGCTTTTTCTTTGGGGCTACTTCCTCAAAAGAAAAAGCGTCTAACAAGTTTTCGTATCTAAAGATAGAGCCACAACTATAGCGAGCGCTCATCTTTTATCCACTTTTTCTTTGCCAAAAGAGGCACAAAGAAAAAGTTCCCAAAAAGAAATGCCGTGTCAAGGGCTACGCGCCCTTGACCGCGCCACTGTGCGTGGAGCACCACCTTTGAAAAGGTGGACGAAACAATCGCGCCAAGCGAGTACGAACACACCACAAAGCCTAATTTATCGTCCCCGTTCTATCAACTCCGAAACTGTGACGAATTTATATCCCTCGCTTTTCAAATTCTTTATGACCCTTTCAAGCGCGCCAATAGTAGTGTTCGGCTTTGAAACATAATCGTGCATCAGTATTATATCACCGTCGCTCGCGTTCTGTTCAATATTTCCGACAATTAAATCCGAGCCAACATGCTCCCAATCTTTCGTGTCAATCGACCAAATTATGATAGAGTAATCAAGCTCTCTTGCGATATTCTTTACCTTTTCGTCCACGTATCCCTCGGGTGGACGAAAAATCTTCATTTCATAGCCGTATTTTTCCTTTACCAAATCATGACATGCCCTCACGTCACGATAAAAATCATCCTCGCTCATCTCTTTGGTGTGCTCGTGATTAAATGTGTGATTTCCAAGCTCGTGCCCGTCTTTAATAATTTCAGTCACTATACCCTCGTCATAGTAGCCAATGTTCTCACCAATAACAAAAAATGTCGCCTTTATTCCCTCTTTTTTGAGAATATCAAGTATCTGCCTTGTGTATCTTGGATGCGGACCATCATCAAAGGTGAGAGCAATCATTCCTTGGGCTTTCGGCACGGAACGATGAATATCCTGCTCTGCAAAAGTAAGCAAAGAAAATGAATTGATGATAATTATCATGCAAATAATAATTGACAAAAGCTTCATTTTATTTTATCAAGCGTCGCGAAGGTATAGCCCTGCGACTTAAGTTCCGTTATTAATCTGCGCATAATTTTTGCGTTAGTTGCTCCCGTGGGATGCAAAAGCATAATTTCGCCATTGTGGATGTTGTCAAGTATCTTGCTAAGCGCCACTTCCTCGTTAATCTGCCTGTTATTATCCCAATCGGCATAAGCAAAGCTCCAAAATACCGTTTTATATCCCAATGCCTGCGCTCTTTCAAGCATCTGCCTGTCAAAAGTGCCCTCCGGTGGACGGAAGAATTTTGAAATTTCCTTTCCCGTCAACTTTCTATATTCGTTTTCAAGTCCCAAAACCTCGTTTTTAAAAATCTCCTCGCTCTTGCCTACGAGATTAGGGTGATTTAGCGTGTGATTGCAAACTATATGCCCCTCGTTTGACATTCTCAAAACAAGCTCGGGATTGCGACTAATTACGTTCCTCAAAATAAAAAACGAGCCGACAACGCCTTCTTCCTTCATAATGTCCAAAATTTTTGTGACGTTCCCGTTTTCGTACCCCACGTCAAAAGTGAGATATATGACCTTTTCTTTATTATCATCGCCATGATTTTTGTCAACGTAAAAGCCACCGCACTCGTCCAAAAACGAGAAATTCGGGTCTGCCACAGGTTGCTTGTGCTCGCTATTTCGCTTGCAGTACCAATACAAATCCTTTGCGTAAACCTCAAAAACAGGCACAAAAACAAAAATCGCAAGACAAATCGCTGCAATTTTGAATATATATTTTTTCATTTTATCCCCCCTCATTTTTATTCTTTTCCCAATTCAAACAAACTTGCATTGAAATTCTTGACATTAAAGTGAAAAGAATATATAATTGAGGAAGAAATTTCAATTTGAAAATTTTGATTTATAGCGCACATTGTTCGCACAAACTCACGATTAAAAAAGTTTTTATCCAACTTTTTTCAAAAAGTTGGCGCGGTCAAGGGCGCGTAGCCCTTGGTATCGCCCTTTTCTTTTTGCAAAGCTTTTTCTTTGGGGCTACTTTCTCAAAAGAAAAAGCGTCTAACGAGTTTTGGTGTCTAAAGATAGAGCCGCTAACTATAGCGACCACCTCTCTTTTGTCCACTTTTTCTTTGAAACCAGAGGCACCTTCTTTCTTGTCTGACTTACGTCAGCCATTTGCTAACGCAAAACCGAAAGCGAAAATCTGTGATTTGCTAACTCAAATAATAGACATATAGCTATCAAAATCTATATGCTCACATAAAGTAAATTTTAGAAAATTAATCCAT
>JAZKZP010000047.1:0-3246 GCA_045612715.1 Eubacteriales bacterium | reverse complement strand
CGAGAAAAAAGTATCCAAAAAAGCTTTTTAAAAGAGCTTCGCGGCAAGATTTTGCGCAAATCGTGTTGCTTTTCTTTGCAAAGCAACACATAACGATTTTCTCGGCATTTTAACAGGCGCCTCGAAAATCTGTGATTTGCTGACTCAAATAATAGACATATAGCTATCAAAATCTATATGCTCACACAAAGTAAATTTTAGAAAATTAATCCATTAGGATTGATTTTCGTAGTTTAGAAATTAAATTCCAAGCGTCAAGCTTGCTTGTAAGATTGGAATTTTAATTCTAAACCGATAATTCGTTTGTGAATTATCGAAAATTTACGAAATATTCCCACAACCCCATCTGTTGTTTTGCTCCGGTTTTGCAAAAGCGCAAGCCCAGCGGCTTGAGCGTACCAAAATAAACTAACTTCCTTACAAATCAAAATTTGAAAATTTATCAAACAAAATTTTAACACTTTTATTTTATCATATTTTGAGCAAATTATAAATAGAGAAATTGAAATTTTTAATACGAAATTTTGCAAAATTTCTCAACGGAGGTAAAATAAATGGAAATTAATAAAAAGGGGAGGGCTTGTGAGAAGCTTTTTGCCAGAGTTGTTTGCTCGGCACTTGCTTTGGTTGTGCTTGTTGCAACGGTTTTTACTTTTTACTGCGCGGTAATTCCCGAAACTGTTGCCTGCTTTGAAGGTGATGGTGTTCCAAGCTATCTTGGAGCTGTTTTTGAGCAAGATAATTTTGAAGAAAGCTCGTCGGTTATAAATCTCACAAGTGGACAATACAAACTTTTTGGCACAATCCCTGTGAAAAGTGTTACAGTTGCCAAGCTCGAGGACACGAAAGTTTACGTTGGGGGCGTTCCTTTCGGTATAAAATTTTTAACCAAGGGTGTAAGTGTCGTGGGGTTTGAAGATGAAAATTCCAACCCTGCATACAAGGCGGGATTGAGATTGTATGACACAATAATAAGGGTAAATGGCAAGGATATTTCGGGTATTGCAGAACTTTCTCAAGCCGTGGATGGAGGGGCATCACTTGAGATGACATATCTTCGCGCAGGCAAGGAATATACGATAAAATTCACCCCTAAATATTCGGACAATGAGAAAAAATATACCTTGGGTCTTTGGCTCAAGGATTCGGGGGCGGGCATTGGCACATTGACGTACGTTCTTCCTGACGGAAGTTTCGGGGGACTTGGCCACGGAATTTGTGACGGCGATACGGGTGAGCTTGTTCAGATATTTAACGGAAGTGTACTTGGAGTTACCGTGAACGGAATCGTTAAGGGTCAAAGGGGTGCTCCGGGTGAATTGAAGGGTTATTTTAACTCTTCAAAGGTTGGTGCGCTCTACAAAAATACCGAAAATGGAGTTTTTGGCGCGCTTGCTCACATTCCTGAGGTGGTGTGTGATAAAACCTATTCGCTTGGACTCAAGGATGAGTTAAAAGAGGGCAGGGCGACTGTTGTTTGCACACTTGATGACAATGTACGTCGAGAATATTCAATAGAAATTTCTAATATCAATCGCAGTGCGACGGGAAACAAGTGTTTTACTGTTAAAATTGTTGATGAAAAGCTCCTGTTGGCAACGGGTGGAATTGTACAGGGAATGAGTGGCTCGCCAATTATCCAAAACGGCAAGCTCGTCGGCGCGATAACTCACGTTTTGATTAATGATCCAACCACGGGGTACGGTATATTTATTGAAAACATGTTGACGAAATCCGTGGGTGCAAATCAGCAGTTGGAAATAGCAGCATAATATAAAAAATCCACCCAATACGGGTGGATTTTTTTGTGTTCTAATATTATAGCTTTAAAATTAGTAGCTGATAAGACCGCTGTCTGCAGTAACGATTGCGCCACTTACTACAGCTGCTTCGTCGCTTGCAAGGAAGAGAGCGATGTCTGCAATTTCAAATGCTTCTGCACTTCTTGTGCCGAAGTTCATAGCAAGCATTGCAGCCTGCAAGCCCTTCTGGTCTGCAGTTGCGAAAAGTGCAGGATCTGTCATTTCTGTATTGATACCTGCAGGGCAGATTGCGTTGCAACGAATCTTGTTGAGTCTATAGTTGAATGCTGTGTTCTTTGTAAGACCGATAACTGCGTGCTTAGCCATAGTATATGCGCATCCACTCTTGCCACCGCAAAGACCTGCGATAGAAGCAACGTTTACGATGTTACCACCGTTTTCGTTTTCCATAAATACTCTAACTGCCTTGCGTGTTGCCCAAGCAGGACCGTAAACGTCAACTCTCATAAGACGTTCAAGGAGTTCTGTGTCAAGGTTTTCAGCAGGAGCGAAGTTATCCATAAGTCCTGCGTTGTTGATAAGAACGTCGAACTTGCCGAACTTTTCGATTGCGAAGTCGATCATCTTTTCGTTTGTTTCTTCAAGAGAAATGTCGCCTGCGTATGCAACGATTTCACCTGCGAATTCCTTGCTCTGTTCTTCAAGAGCTGCAAGTCTTTCTGCTCTTCTTGCTACTGCAACTACCTTTGCACCTTCTTTAGCGAAGCGGAGAGCGATTTCTCTACCAACACCGCTGGATGCACCTGTTACAACTACAACTTTGTTTTCTAATCTCATTTTAAATTCCTCCGAAAAATGTAATATATTTTTTCAAACCTTAACTATTATACAAGATTGTTAATATTTTGTCAAGCTGATTTTGTTATTATTTAAAACTTTTTTGTAAATGTGTGAATTTTGTTTTGCTCCGGATTTTTAATATTCTTCGCTCATATTAATAAATCAAAATGACCAAATGCGTTATTGACAAAGAAATTATTGTTTGTTATAATGAAAATAATATATGATGTTGATATGTGAATTGGGATTTATTGGGAAGTTAGTTTTGTTTTGGGACGCTCAATACGGAAACCCCCAAAACTCACGATGTTCGTTTCGGGGAACCCCTAGCCGCTAGGCTTCCGCTTTTGAAAAAGCGGAGCAAAACGATAGGTGGGTTTGTGCTGATATTTCGTAAATTTTCGAAATTCCTAACGGAATTATCGGTTTAGAATTAAAATTCCAATCTTACAAGCAGGCTTGACGCTTGGAATTTAATTTCTAACTACGAAAATCAATCCCAATGGATTAATTTTCTAAAATTTACTTTATGTGAGCATATAGATTTTGATAGCTATATGTCTATTATTTGAGTTAGCAAATCACAGATTTTCGCTTTCGGTTTTGCGTTAGCAAATGGCTGACGTAAGTCAGACAAGAAAGA
>JAZKZP010000046.1:0-7220 GCA_045612715.1 Eubacteriales bacterium | reverse complement strand
AAAATTCAAAAAAATTCAAAAATTTTTGATTTTTTAAAAATAATGATAAAAATATATTATAAAAAAGGCTTTTTGAGATAAATAATGTTTGAAACTGAGCTGTAAAGAAAATAAGCTTTACATCAAATCATCTTTTTTAAGGCGCATTTTATTGATTCCGTCGGTTTTGTTTTTAATAAAAAGATAAATTATAAACCAAATAAAAGCAAAACCTGCCGCAAAAATAGCGGTAAAAATTCCAATTTCACTTCTCGGAAGCCAATCGTTTAAAAGATACATAATAAGATAATCGAAATAAAGAACTGCCGCATGGATTAAAATTGAAGAAGCAAGCGGAAGAATATCATTCTGATAAATCGCGGTAATTCCGCCGGCAGTGAATGCCATAAAAGTAATTGAAAGAATTCCCAAAGAAACTTCGTTAATCGGAATGCTCTGAACGTTTTCAAGTTTTCCGACTATTAAATAGATGATTGCAAGGACGAAAGGTCCTCCCCAGGCGGAAATAAAACCTCTTTTGAAAAATTCTTTAAAAAAAGCCTTCATTTTGTGTTATACCTCCTTTTAATTTCCGCAAAACAGCGGCGGGAAACGTATTCCTTATATCCGCTTTTAAAAACCGCGTCAACAGCACCGCTGAAACCGACGGAAAAACGCTCCAGCCGTTTTTCATTGGCAAGCGCGGATTTGTTTATACGGATAAAATATGAAGGAAGAATTTCTTCAATTTCATAAAGCCGCATTTTGATTCGGTATTTTTTTCCGGAAGAATCTATTGCGAAAGTTTTTCCTTCTTCTGAAATAATACATTCTGTTTCGGAAAAGGAAAGAAGCTTCATTTCATCTTCTGAAAAAACAGGAATGCGGTCGTTGCCGCTATATTGCATTACAAGAGTTTCGATTCTTTCGGTAAGAGAAGAGCGACCGTGCACTGTCGCAGTAATTTCCTCTTCCTTGGATTTATCGATGATAAGATTGAATTTCATCGTTTCACCTCCTGTGAGAATAATATATCATAAAGAAAAACGGATTTGTTGAAAACGGGGTATTCGGCAAAAACAGAGCGCTGAAAGGAAAAAATGCCGCGGTTACCGCGGCATTTTTTTGTTTTTTATAAAACTTTTTCAAGAATTTTTACAAAATCTTCAAGCCCGTTTTTATCTTCTTCCGAAAATCTTCCGATAAGAGGGCTGTCAATATCAAGAACGCCCCAGATTTTTCCGTCAACGCGGATAGGAACAACGATTTCGGAATTTGAAGCGCAGTCGCATGCTATATGGCCGGGGAACTGATGAACGTCATAAACAAGCTGGGTTTTGTTTTCGGCAACAGCGGTTCCGCAGACGCCGCGGCCGATTTCAATTTCAATGCAAGCGGTTTTTCCCTGGAGAGGTCCGAGAACAAGTTTTCCGTCTGTCATTTTATAAAACCCGGCCCAGTTTAAATCCGGAAGATGTTCCCACAAAAGCGCGGAAGCGTTGGCAAGGTTTGCGGTTTCGTAAGGAACTCCCTCGGTTATTGCAAAAAGACTTTGGCAAAGAAAAGTATAATCCGTCATGCTGTTCTCCTTGTTTAAGACAAATATGATTTAATATTATACATCAAAAATAAGAAAAAGAAAAGCGGCAGTAAAGCTGCCGCTTTTTTTAGGTTATTTATTTGCGATGTTTTTTACCAAAGGAAGCGGTGACAGAAACAACCGCAAGAGCTGCAAATTCGGAAATTAAAAGTTCAGGTCCTCTTGCACCGGTGCTGGGGTTATATTCTTCAATATGTTCAAAAGAGTCATAAGACGGACGGAAAAAGCGGTGTTTTTTGTAAACACGAGTGATTTCAATTCCGTCTTCATCCATCTTTCCGGTATAGGAAGCATTTCCGTCAGAAAGGAAATCATAAACTTTTCCGTCTTTAGTGATGCGGGTGATTTCCTTTGCGAAGCTTACGTCATAATCATCACCAAAGAAAATATCTTCGCTTACAGAGTCTTCACGAAGTTTGTTTCCGTCTTCGTCAACGTAATGAACGGTAACGTTTGCTTTGGTCTTAACTTCGCGGTAAAGGTTAATGGTAACGATTGCGGAAGGATCTGAAGGGGAAAGGGTAAGGATGTTTCCGTTTACGGAACCTTCGGAAGCAACGGGTTTTCCGTATTCATTTCCGTTCCAGGTAAGAGCGGAAGAAAAATCTACAGAAACATTGCTATCGGAAACGAGAGTTTCATCAACGAGAACGATTGCTTCGGAATTATCTTTAACATAATCTTTTCCGTTGGTGGAAGTGTAATAGTTTACAAGAACTTTGTAGCCGTTGAGCTTTGTCCAACGTCCGGTAAATTTGACGTTGCTTTCAGGCATTTCAAAAGAGCCGTTATTAACAGTTGCTTCGCCTTCGGAAACAGTCCATCCGGAGAAAACATATCCGGGAAGTGAAGGAACGGGAAGAGTTATTGTTTCACCGGAAGCAACACCGAAAACATCATAAGAATCGGCATCCGGAGCGTTTTCCGGAACATCTCCGACAAATTCATAATCAACGGAATATCTTTCTTCTTCAGAATATTTATGAATAACAACGTAAGAAGATGCGCTTGAAATATCAACACGGTCGGTTTCCTGACCGTTTTCAAGGATAACTGTTTCTTTGTAATAATAATCGGTTCCGTTATGATAAACAACGGGCTCAATGGTTTGATAATCGGTTTTAAAAGCAGCGCCCGGATAATCGCAAATAACAGTTTCAACTTCGGTGGAAGATATTTCTGTTTCACCGCAAACCTGTTTTACCTGGATAGTGGAAATTCCATATTCAACATGGGGAATCGGGAAATAGAGTTTATGCATTTCGCTATCAAGGTTGGAAGAAAGACCGTAAAGCAAATATGTCGGTTTGTTAAGAGCAACGTTGCTGTGAATTCCGGGAGTAAAGTTTTCTTCAGCGTTGCTGATTTTAACGGTGTAGCTATATTCAATTTTGGAACCGGAAATATCGGTATAATCAGTAGGGTTCCAATACAAAGTGCAGGAAGAATTGTCATAAGTAATATCTCCGTTAACAGAATCGAAACTTTCTTCAACAGAGGTGTTTATAAAACCGACAGCAGGGCCCATAGGGTCGACGAGCATTGCGGTAAGTTTTAATGTGATGGCATCGAAAATAATTGCAAGTTCATCGGGGTTGGAAGCTTCGCTGTAACTGCCGTCTTCAGAAATCATGGATTCAAGGTTTTCGTCATGGTGGTCGAAACCGATGGTATAAACAATTCCGCCGGCGTCTTTAAACGCTTTGAAAGCAAGATCGGTTGCGCCGTAATCGTTGTCGGAAGCAGCGCCGTCGGTTACAATAATAAGAATTTTTTGTGTGGTAGGGTCGGTTGAGAAACAGCTGTTTGAAAGGCTTGTGTCAAGGGCAAGACGAACGCCGTCCATCATATAAGTTTCTCCCGAAGGGTGTACGGTATCAAAACTGGAAACGATCTCGGTGTTGATTTTTTCGTTGAAAGCAACCCTACCAATTCTGGTTCCTTCAGGAAGGGAATTTACCATTTTTTCAATAACTTCTTTGGCAATTTCAAAATGGGAAATGAACTTTTGTTGTTTTCCTTCGTCATCAAAATAAGTACAGTTTTTGTTTCCGTAATGATCCTGTTGAAATGTTCCGCAATCATAACATTTGTTTAAGTGTGTGTGATTTTCGGTACAAACGAGGTTGCATCCCCAGTATCCGTGCCAATGACGTGTAGCGGCATGAAGTTCTTCTTCTACACAGGAATTCATGGAACCGGAAGCATCCAGAACAAAAGTTACTTCAAGTGTCGGCGGAGTAACAGGTTGGTCTTTAATGGTTGCGCTTACGTTTATTCTCCATTCATCAGCGGCAATTCTTTCGGCCTGTTTGTGAAGAACAATATTATTATCTTCAGAAACAACGTCATCCGGCGTGGGAGAATAAGTTTCCGCCTTAACGGGAAAAACAAACGAGCTTTGAATTATGATAAAGCTTAAAAATAAAGCGATAAATTTTTTGGAAAAAGAAAAGATTTTCATGGGAACACCTCCGGAAAAGAAAACGTATGCTTAAAAAAGCTTACATGCCAATTTATTACATCTGCATTATAATACTATTTATATTAAATATCAATGAAAATTGAAAAATACACAAAATCAGAATAGAATTTGTTGCTTTTTTAGAACATTTTGATATTTGCAATATTATAAAAATACCCGATAAAACGAAGTTTTATCGGGTATTTTATGTTTTAAATTAAATTTTATTTATCAGTGGGTTTCATGATTGGGAAGAGAAGGACGTCGCGGATGGAGGCGCTGTCGGTGAGAAGCATTACAAGTCTGTCAACACCGAAGCCAAGACCGCCGGTAGGAGCCATACCGTATTCAAGAGCGGTTACGTAGTCGTAGTCAACCTGTGCTTTGCTGCTGGGGTCAAGTTCAAGACGTTCTGCAACCTGGCGTTCAAAACGGCCTTTCTGGTCGATGGGGTCGTTAAGCTCGCTGAATGCGTTACCGAATTCGGTTGCGTTGATGAAGTATTCAAAACGTTCTGTGAATGCGGGATCTTCCGGTTTGCGTTTTGCAAGGGGGCTGATCTCTACGGGGTAATCGTAGATGAAGGTGGGCTGAATAAGGTTTTCTTCAACGAAAGCATCAAAGAATTCAGCAAGGATAGCGCCTTTGGTGGGAACTTCGGGAAGGTCTACGTGATGTTCTTTTGCAAGAGCAATTGCTTCTTCGTCGGAGGAAACTTCTGCGAAGTCAACGCCGGAATATTTTTTAACTGCTTCGATCATGGTAAGTCTTTCCCAGTTGCCAAGGTCGATTTCTTTGCCCTGGTAAGGAATTTTAAGAGTTCCGCAAACGTTCATTGCAACGGTTTTCATCATGTCCTCAACAAGGTCCATCATTCCGCGGAAATCGGTGAATGCCTGGTAAAGTTCAATGGAAGTGAATTCGGGGTTGTGTTTGGTATCCATACCTTCGTTACGGAAAATACGGCCAACTTCATAAACTCTGTCAAGACCTCCGACGATAAGGCGTTTGAGGTAAAGTTCGGTTTCAATGCGGAGAACCATGTCCATATCAAGGGTGTTGTGATGAGTAAGGAAAGGTCTTGCGGAAGCACCGATTTCAAAAGGAGTAAGGATAGGGGTTTCAACTTCAAGGAAACCGCGTCCGTCAAGGAAGGAACGAAGTTCGCGCATGATCTGGCTGCGTTTGATGAAAGTATCTTTTACTTCGGGGTTGATGATAAGGTCAACGTATCTCTGTCTGTAACGGAGTTCCTGGTCTTTAAGGCCGTGGAATTTTTCCGGAAGGGGAAGAAGAGATTTGGAAAGAAGAACGATTTTGGTTGCTTTAATGGAAATTTCGCCCATGTGGGTGCGGAAAACAATACCTTCAACACCGATGATGTCGCCGATATCCCATTTTTTGAAATCTGCGTAATCTTCTTCGCCAACCATATCTTTACGAACGTAAAGCTGGATTCTGCCTTCTTTATCCTGAAGGTCAGCAAAGGAAGCTTTGCCCATTCCGCGTTTGCTCATAATGCGTCCTGCAAGAGAAACGGTCATGGTGCTTTCTTCGCCCTCTGCGGGGTCAACGAAAGTTTCTTTAATGGTGCCGGAATAACCGGTTACGTTAAATTTGGTGATGGTAAAAGGGTCTTTGCCTGCTTCGCGAAGAGCAGTGAGTTTATCGCGGCGAATCTGGAGAAGTTCGGAAAGCTGTTCTGCAGAAAGTTCCTGCTGTTCCTGTTCCATAATCTGTTCAGCCATTTATTTTATCTTCCTTTCAAAAGGTTATTTTATTGCATAATAGAACATCTTATTTTAACATATTTAAATAAAAATGACAACAGTTAAAACAAAGAAAAAGCCCGCAAATGCGGGCTTTTTTTAGGTTTTTAATATTAGTAAGAAAATCCTGTTAAAATAAAATGTCCATCATCGGCTTTTTCAAAAGTGAAAACATAAGGTTTTACAATTTCTGAAACAAGAGTAACATTTTCTTTGTTCAAAGGTAAATCCAAATATGTTCCGTCGGTTAGTTTAAGGCTGAGTCCTATATCAGGAAGAGATTCGATAAGGGCACTTGCGCCTATTGTTTCAACAGTATAAATGCCGTTGTTTTCAGAATAGGAAATGATCTGAGGATAAACCTGTGCCATCAAAATTCCATCGAAGAACTGAACAAAAACCCCAAGTTCTTCAATATATCTTATTCCAAACATTTCAATGTTCTGCGGAACAAAATTTGCTTCTTCGCCGAAAAGCCAGCGGAAAGTTTTTTCAACATCCGTTACGGAAATAGTTTCGCAAATTACCCATGAATATTCTGTCAATTCATCAATATAATCGGAAACAAAATTATAAGCATGATTTTCATTTTCAGAATATTTTTTCAGCGGAGTACGGCATATCGCCGCCCAAAGAAGTTCTTTTTCATTTGCTTCGGTGATGGAATCAAACGTTTTGCTGCCGTAATTAGAGGTAAAAAGACCATGATGTGGAGTAAGTAAGGCTATTGCTTTTGCAAGTGCAACTGCTTCTTCGTTGTCTTTGAAAAGTATCTGATCGAATTTTTCTTCATCAAGTTGTACCCATTCTGTTCCGTTAATACACCATTCGGGATTTTCAAAAAGATACGGGAGTTCAGATGTATCTTTTCCGCTAAAATCGGGTATTTCAAAAGTGAAGCAAAGTTCGTCATCGTAACTTGAAGGAAGTTCGTATTCGTTTTCTCTTGTGGGAAGGTTGGTATAGAAATCATAATCGATTTCAGGCTCTGTTTCTGAAATAACAGGCTCTGAATTATCGGTTGAGTCGGGTTCATTTGCTTCCGGCTGTTCAATTGGCTCGGAAGGGCTTGAGCATGCGGTTAAAAGCAAAATAAGAACCATGAGCACGGATATAAGTTTTCTCATAAAAACACCTCCCTTTAGACATATAGTAGCATAAAATTTGCTTTTTGTTTCATTAAAAATCAATTTTTTAAAATTTTGTTGATTTGAACAAAAAATGGGGGGGTAAATGTGTAAAATAAATAAAGAAAAAAGCCCGCAAATGCGGGCTTTTTTAATTTTTCTGTTTATCAGCCGATGCTGATTACTCTGAATTTTGCGGTGTCGCCGGTGGGAAGAATTGCTTCAGCAACTTCGCCTACTTTTTTGCCCATAAGAGCTTTGCCGACAGGGGATTCGTCAGA
>JAZKZP010000045.1:0-6576 GCA_045612715.1 Eubacteriales bacterium | reverse complement strand
GAAGAAGCAACAGAAGTAGCTGCTGAAGAAGTTGCAGAATAATTTTAATCTTAAAAATTAAGTGAGGATAAAATAATGGCTAATATTACAGCAAAAGACGTTGCGGCTTTGCGTGCAAAGACCGGACTTGGTATGATGGATTGCAAGAAGGCTCTTGTTGAGGCTGACGGCGACATTGATGCAGCAGTTAAGATTCTTCGTGAAAAGGGACTTGCAACTGCAGCTAAGAAGGAAAGCAGAATCGCTGCTGAAGGTATCGTTGATATCATGACAATTGGTAACGTATCAGCTATGGTTGAAGTTAACTCTGAGACAGACTTCGTTGCTAAGAACGACACATTTAAGGAATTCGTTAAGGGTCTTCTTAGAACAATCATCGCTAATAAGCCTGCTGATCTTGATGCTCTTCTTAACACAAAGTTTGACGGAACAGAGACTCTCGTTAAGGATTCTCTCGTTGAAAAGATCGCTATGATCGGTGAAAAGCTTGACATTCGTCGTTTCGTTCTTGTTGAAGGTACAACAAGCACATACATCCACGGCCTTGGTTCTATCGGCGTAATCGTTTCTTTCGATGCTGATGAAGCAGCTGTAAATCACCCTGGTTTTGCTGAGTTCGCAAAGAACATCGCTCTTCAGGTTGGTGCATATCCCGTTGCATATCTCAATAAGGAAGCTGTTCCTGCTTCTGTAATCGAAGAAGAAAAGGCAATCCTTATGGCTCAGATCGCTAACGATCCCGTTAACTCCAAGAAGCCTGCACAGATCATCGAAAAGATGGTTCTTGGTAGAATTGGTAAGTTCTATGACAATAACTGCTTGCTTGAACAGGCTTACGTTAAGGAAGATTCTCTTAAGGTTTGCCAGTACGTAGCACAGTCTGCTAAGGAATTCGGCGGTAACATTGCTGTTACAGGTTACTGCAGATTCGAAAAGGGCGAAGGTATTCAGAAGAGAGAAGAAAACTTTGCTGAAGAAATCGCAAAGCTTACAAACAAATAATTTGTAAACTAAAAACCCTGTGGATTTATCCACAGGGTTTATTTTTATTTTGTAAATGCTTTTTCATAGGCTGATTTTGCGCCCATCATAACGTTGCAAAGACCACCTGCATTTTCACTTTGTTGACCAACAAAGAATAGATTTTTAACAGGCGTAATATGAGTTGGATTTTGCTGATTCCAAATCGGGACAACACCACCGAATGAGCATTTGCTCATATGGGTATATTCTCGATACTCAAGAGCTGTCATGATCTTCATTGTAGTGATATGCTTAGAAAGCTCGGGAATCTGCTTTTCTGCAAGGGAAATGAGCTTTTTAGCATATTCTTCTTTCTTTTCTTCCCAAGAGCCGTCTTTAAGTGTATCGGGAGCAACAGTATAGATAGTTAAGCAATGCTTGCCCTCGGGCGCAAATTCGGGTGCATGATGAGAGGGAACAAACAATAAGTATCCATCATAACCCTCGTGATATATACCCGTTCTAAGCTTTACAGTAGCTTCGTGAAGGTCATACATACCGTAGCAATACGAAAGAGCAGAACGCATATAGTTCATAGGGTCAATATCAACACCAAGATGAAGCATAAATACCGCTTCCATTGGTCTAAACGTGTTAAGAATATTCAAATAATTTTCGTCAAGATGTTCAGAGCCGACAGTGTTAAAGAAGAAATCTTTGCCACCACCACAACCAACAACGATATCACTTTCAATTATCTCTCCACTTTCAAGGCGGATACCTTTAGCTATCTTGTTTTCAACTAGTACCTTGTCAACAATGGTGTTGTAATTAATTTTTCCACCGTGATTGGTAATATATTCAGCCAATGCTTCGGGGATTTTTTGACAACCACCCTTTATATAACAATAACCTGGATTGTATTTTTTACCATTCTTGTAAAGGGGAATTCTCTTATCAAAAGCAGTTTCAAAGTTAGTAAATACTACAGCCAAACCCTGTGCTTCGCTTGGGTCAGCGCAGAAATCTGCAAGAATACCTGTGTAGAGAGTTCTAATCTTCTCACTCTTAAAAAAGTGTTTGGTGAGCTCATCTGCATTCATATTAACGTATTTTTTAATTTTCATAAATGCAAGTGCGAGCTTAATTTTGTTTATTGCGGTTTGAGGAAGCGTGGATAAATATCTAAGATACATAACATCATCATAGAATTTGTAATACCTATCTATATTATCTGCTTCTTCGGGAAAAATCTCTTTAAGACGTTCTCTGCGCCAATATGGACCTTTATATTCCTTTGGAGTTACCATCTCATAATCGGGCATAATTATATCTCTGTCCGCCCTCATGGTTTCAAGATGTATGCCAAGTTCCTTTAAAAACTCATAAATCGGCTCTTCTTCGAGCATATCGCCAATGAGGAGAGGACCTTGCTCAAATTTGTATCCATCGTGCTCAAGCAGAGCAACTACTCCACCGGGACGAGAGTTTTTATCATAAATTACAACTTCGTGTCCGTTCTTTGCGGCGAGAGCACCAAAGGTTAAGCCACCAAGACCTGCGCCTATAATAGTGATTTTCATTACTTTTTGTTTCTTCTTTCTTGTAATTGTTTAAGTACTTCTGCATGTGATTCTCTTGTGATGGGATATTTCATCAAAAGAGGTACACAAATAAGAAGGAATATAGCGGGTACAAGTGCAAACATAAGTCTGATTGCAAACAAAGCGCTATCAGGCTGATTAATCATATCAGCGGTCATATCAGCAGAGGGCTCGATATACTTACCAAGTTCAAGACCCCAACCGCAAGCTGCGGTTGCAAGAGCGCCTGTAACTTTTGTTGCAGTTGCTTGCATACCGTAATAAACACCCTCACGGCGCTCACCAGTCATAAGCTCGTCATATTCGATAACGTCAGGAATCATGGAATGTGGGCATACCCACTGAGCAGAGAATCCCATGCCTGCGATAGCGGCAAGAAGGAAAATCCAGTTGTTAGGTCCTTGAGGAATAAAGAATACAACTATCAAAGCTGCAGAGGCGATTGTCAAACCAAGAGCATAAGCTTTAGCTTTACCAATTTTATTAGAAACAATACCGCAAGGTACCAAGAACAAAGCAAGGACTCCGAGCATTGAGAGCATAATAAGCAATGATGATGAGTTCATATCGAGCTGATAGTCGATATAATACTGAAGCATAGCAGTTACCATTGTAAAGCTGATGCTCATAATCATAGTTACAACGAGATAACTAATGAATGGTTTATTTTTAAAAGTAGTAAGGAAAGATTTGATGGGGGGCATTTTGGGTGGTGCATCTTCAATCGCAGGTTTGTACTTAAGGAACAAGCCGGGAATGAGAATAGCAATACCGCCAAGAATACCGTAGATAAGACTCACAATACTCCAACCTTGATGTTCAGTAACACCCAAGGAGTCCTTAATAATGCCTGCAAGCATGGAAGTAAGACCGGCGCCACAAAGATAACCAATGATACTGAACACCATTCTATATGTAGTAAGAGAAGTTCTTTCATTATAGTCATCCGTGATTTCTGCAGTCATAGCAGAGTATGCAGTATTAGTGAGTGTATGGAATGTATCGAAAAGAATGAATGAACCAATTATAATGAAGAAATACGCAATATCACTAAGTCCCTTCGGGATTGAGAATACCAACCAGAAAGAGAGAGCGAATGGAAGCGCACCAAAGATAAGATAAGGTCTGCGTTTACCCCATCTTGATTTTGTTTTGTCTTCAAGATATCCGAACAATACGTCATTAACGAGGTCCCAAGTAATTTTACCTACAAGAATTGCAGTACCTGCAAGACCTGCATTAACACCAACCACATTTGTGTAATAATAGAGCATTGAGAATTGAAGCATAGCGGTAACAACAGCCATACCAAAATCTCCCACACCATATTTCAGTTTAGTAAAAACTGATAGTTTTTTGCTAGACATATATTTAGTCTCCTTGTATGAATTTGATTTGTATTACAAATCAAATTCATTATATCACACATATAGAGGACTTGTCAACAAAATTGTTTTAGTTGTATTATACAAATAGTAAAGATTTGACAAAACTATTTAAAAATATTTTTAAATAACTCTTGACAAATCCCTAACTGTGATGTATAATCTATTTAAAGAAAGTTTTAAATAGGAGTAAATATGGGCGAATATAATTTATTTAAGGTACTTGCAGATGAGCAGAGAAGAGATATACTCGTTATGCTCAAAAATGGCAGAATGAGTGCCGGTGAAATTGCCGAAGCACTTAACATAACACCTGCCGCGCTTTCATATCATTTAAAACAGCTTAAAGGAGCTGATCTTGTTATGGAGTATAAGCAGAAAAATTTTATTTACTATGAAATCAATGCTACCGTATTTGAAGAATTGATTTTGTGGATCAAACAGTTTGGAGGTAATAAAAGATGAAAACAATTAGATGGATCACACTTGCTCTTACGGTTATTTTTACAGCAGTTATGATGTTCGTTTTGCCTAACGATGCTACTGTTCCAGTGCATTTTGATATTAATGGCAATCCCGATAGATTCGGTTCTAAATACGAGATGTTGATTATGCCTATTATATTAATTGCGACGGTGGTTTTACTCAATTGTTTAATTAAAAAATACAAAAATCAGGCAGATACTGAAATTGATGAAAAAAAGAAAGCTGAATTTTTATCAAATGCTAAAGTTATGAACATTACAGGTACTATTACTTCAGTATTTCTCTTTGCAATTACCACTATGACTTATTATATAGTTTATTCAACTACCAATTCAAACCTTGGGCTTCCTGAAATCAGTGTCACTAATTTGATTGGCGTAATGTTAGGACTATTGTTTATAGCTTTAGCAAACTATATGCCCAAAACAAGAAACAATAGAAATATAGGATTGAGGCTTTCTTGGACTCGGTATAATGACACAACCTGGACAAAATCCAATCGTTTTGCCAGTTATACTATGATTATTGTAGGTATTATTTCTTTGATTGCATCACTTTTGATAAAGGGAACAGTTGCAGGCATTATTATGATGATATCCGTGCTTGTAGGCATTATTTTAATGATGATATATGCTTATATCGTGTATCGTAATGAAAGGAAAAAGGATGATGAAGGAACTGATAAAGAATAACCTCAAATATCTTATATTTCTTGCAATATTCGGTCTTGTTGGTGGATATTTTACCGCGATATATACGGTACAAAGTCTCGGTCAAGATATGATTGATGAAGCGATTGCTGAAGTAGGCAGCATCGACGTGCTTATAATAATAACTACTCTTCAATCTCTTGGATATGCATTGGTTTTGGGCGTTGTTGGTAAAATTCTGGCAAAGAAAATAGGACTTTGGAGAAAGGTTAAATTCGAGAAAAAGGGAAACATTGAATTTATTCTCGTCGCTATCTTGGGTGGCGCAGCATTTATTTTACTTGACTATCTCTTCTTTTCTGATTTTTCTGAGGTTATAAAAAACAGTTATATAGTAAAGCCAACTGTTGAATATATTATAGCATCAATAACCTATGGTGCAGTAATCGAAGAAGTTATGTTGCGTCTGTTCTTTATGTCGCTTATTGCTGTCATAATTCAAAAAATAAGCAAAAAAGATGCAATCAATGATAAAATCCTTGTTGTATCAAACATAATAGCAGCAATTTTGTTTGCCGCAGGACACCTTCCTGCTACTGTAATGACAATTGGAATTACTCCGATGATACTTATAAGGTGCTTCGTAATGAACGGTATATTTGGTTTGTTGTTCGGCAGACTTTACAGAAAATACGGAATTCATTATGCGATGCTCGCTCATGGTGGTTTGCATATTGTTTCAAAGCTTATTTGGATATTATTTATTTGAATTGAATACAAAAAAAGACCTCGCAGATAACTGCGAGGTCAATTTTTATTTTAACAAATTAATTATTTGCTCTTAATAGCAGCCTGAGCAGCAGCAAGACGAGCGATCGGCACACGGAAAGGTGAGCAAGATACGTAGTCAAGACCGATGCTATGGCAGAATTCAACGGATGTGGGGTCGCCACCGTGTTCACCACAGATACCAACGTGAAGGTTGGGGTTAACGGGTCTACCAAGTGTAACTGCCATGTTCATGAGCTTACCAACACCTGTCTGGTCGAGCTTTGCGAAAGGATCGTTTTCGAAGATCTTTGCATCGTAGTAAGCATTGAGGAACTTACCAGCATCGTCACGAGAGAAGCCATATGTCATCTGTGTAAGGTCGTTTGTACCGAAGCAGAAGAAGTCAGCGTTAGCTGCGATTTCGTCAGCTGTGATACAAGCTCTGGGAATTTCGATCATTGTACCTACTTCGTAATCAAGCTCTACGCCTGCAGCAGCGATTTCAGCATCAGCTGTAGCAACAACTACGCTCTTAACGTACTTAAGTTCCTTAACGTCGCCTACAAGAGGAATCATGATTTCAGGACGAACATTCCATTCGGGATGGTTCTTCTGAACGTTGATAGCTGCACGGATAACAGCAGCTGTCTGCATCTTAGCAATTTCAGGATATGTTACTGCAAGACGGCATCCACGGTGACCCATCATGGGGTTGAA
>JAZKZP010000044.1:0-5075 GCA_045612715.1 Eubacteriales bacterium | reverse complement strand
TGAGGAAGAGGGAATCATCTTCAAAACACTCACAAATCCCGTTGAAATTCTCGGTGACGAGCATAAGTTCGTAACCGGTATGAAGTGCGTTGAAATGGAGCTTGGTGAGCCCGATGCTTCCGGCAGACGCCGTCCCATAGTAAAGCCCAACTCTGAATTCGTGCTTGACGTTGACTGCGTTATCATGTCCATCGGTACGAGCCCCAATCCCCTTATCAGAAATACCACAAAGGGCCTTGAAACAAACAAGTGGGGTTGCATCATCGCGAACGAAAACGGTCTCACATCCCGTGAGGGAATCTACGCAGGCGGTGACGCCGTAACAGGCGCAGCAACAGTAATTCTCGCTATGGGTGCAGGTAAAACTGCCGCTAAAGCGATGGATGAGTACATTAAGAGCAAATAATTTAATGTATATACATAAAACTCCCGACAGAAATTCCGTCGGGAGTTTTGATTTTCCATAAAAACACCAAGCAACCATCGGTTGAGGGTTAATTCTCTGTTTGGTTGAGCAAATTAAAACTTTTTCAACCGTTGTTATCTTCACTTTGCAGATTTGGGGTGATATAATGATACCGTCGGATGGTATAAATCACCCAACAAAAAAACAATAACAATCAAAAAGGAGTTTTAATTATGAACACAACTTTAGGGAAAAGAATTGCAGCTCTCCGCCACAAAAAGCAGATGAAGCAAGACGAGCTTGCCGAAAAGCTCGGTATAAGCTCTCAAGCTGTAAGCAAATGGGAGAACGATCAAACCTGCCCCGATATTTCTTTGCTCCCGCTTCTTGCAAAAACACTCGGTATAAGCACCGACGAGCTGCTCACGGGCAAAAAAGAGGAAACCCAGGCGGTTAGAATGTTACCTGAAAACGAGAGAAAGAAAATTGAGGATATGTTGCTCCGTATAATGATAACCGGTAAGGGCGGCGACGTGGTGCGCGTAAATCTCCCCCTTGCCATAATTAAGGTTATATTAGATAGTGGGCTAAATATGTCACATCTTTCAAAAAACGAGGCCCTGAAAAATATAGACCTTAATGTGATTTTGAATATGGCAAATCAAGGTGCAATCGGCAATATTATAGATATTGAAGACGCAAACGGCGATATTATTCAAATGTTTGTGGAATAAAATATGAAGATAAAGAAAAATAATCACACCGTTTTTCTTTCCCCCACACGATTGATTCTTAACAATTTCACAGCAGGGATTATTCGCAGAAAACTAAAAAAAGACGGAATAAACGTAACAAAGAAACAAATCCTTCCTATTATAAAGGAAATTAAACGGTACAAAAAGCGCAATTCTAATTGGATTTTTGCAGAAATAAACGAAAAAAACGGCACCTATATAAGCTGGAGGATATAAAATCCGACAAATTCTAACACAAATACACAACTCCCGATGAAAAAATTCATCGGGAGTTTTTATATAATGATTTCATATTTGAAAAACTGTTCTTGAAATTCTATTTGTTTGATTATTTCCGCCTTGGTGTAATACACATCTTCAGGTGCTACTACCCACTTATCCTCTATATCATTAAGGCGGTGCACAATTGCTATAACCTTGCCTACATATTCATCTATCGGCTTATCAACTCCTAAAATATACGCATCCTGCTCCTCACCGTCGGGAGCGATAATGCCTTCCACATAACCGTAATTTATGGGATAGACCATATCATCATATTTGGGATGATGACTTCCAATCGGTCTGTCAACTTTAACCTTTACAATTTTTCCTAACATAGCTTCTCCTAAATTATTCTTCACAATAAAGCTCATCAAATTGCCATTTTAGTGGGTTTTCGTGGATGTATTTCGATATTTCTTCGTAATCACGATAATCTCTAATGATATGTTCATACGAACGAGCTTGCCAAATGTTATATCCATACTCTTTGTTACAAAAACGCTTAAACGTTGATATGAATTTTGAGTATTCACTATTCGCTTTAGTTGTAGGGACAGGCGTCCTCGACTGTCCGTCCATACGAATATAGATTACTAAATGGATGTGATTTGGCATTATAACGTAATCCGTAATTGTTACATGAGTATAAAAATCATTCAACTGCTTTATACATTTTTCTGCTATTCGTCCGTATTCGGTTAATTCTACGCACGGACAGTCGAGGACGCCTGTCCCTACAACCGAGGATAGCAAACATTCTCTATTTTGTACACATATTGTTGTGAAATATATTGCAGTATCATTATAATCATACTCTTTTAAACGGATGCTTTTTCTTTTGGGTAATGTATTTCCACCACTCATAGTTCAAGCAACCTCTCCCTATCAAAGTCGATATGCATCATAATATGACCGATATTGCCCTCTCCTGCGTAGAAGGTGGGGTCGAAGAAATTATGGTCGAAATCCGACCAATATAGGATGTTTTCATCGCCTTTTATTTCGACGTCGCGTGTGAGTCTGCCAACGTAAACCTCAACGTACTCTTGCGCCATATGATAGGTGAAATCCAAAAGATGAGTCAAATTTATATCTTCCCTACCAATCGCAGTTTCTTCAAAAAGCTCGCGATAGGCGGCATCATATCCGTCCTCGCCCTGTTCAATTTTTCCACCGACAAAATTCGACAAACCCTTATATGGCTCTTTTATTCTCTTGCACATAAGCATTTTGTCAGCTTCCTTATTAAAAACCACGATGAGATTGTAACCTTTCATTTCTTCGCTCCTTAAAGTTTGTTTAGTTTATTATAGCATATGTAAAGTTTTGAGAGGTCGAAGGGGAACTTTCAAAAAAGTTCCCCTTTCTCTATTTTGTTACTTTTTGTTATTATAAATCGCTCTGAATTCTTCAACTGCGCTCTTGAAATCTTCGATTGCGCCGTTAACAACTTCAGGATCTCTCATATCGATTCCTGCAACGAGAAGTGAGTCAAGAGGAGATCTAGAGCCGCCGCACTTGAGGAAATCAATGTACTGATTAACGTACGCGTCGCCCTCGTTTTCAATTCTCTTAACGATTGCAGAAGCGGCAGAAATGCAAGTTGCATACTTATAAACATAGAAGCTTGAATAGAAGTGAGGAATTCTCATCCATTCCATAGAAATCTGCTTGTCAACCGCAACATCCTTGCCGAAATACTTGTTAACGAGTCTATAGTAGTGCTTGTTTACAACATCAGCTGTAAGAGGTGTTCCCTTTTCGCTCATTGCATGCATATCTCTTTCGAATTCTGCGAACATTGTCTGACGGTAAAGTGTACCCTTATAAGTTGCCATCAACTGATTGAGGATATAGAGCTTTTCGTTATCATCTGTGCATTCACGGAGCTTTCTGTGGAACAAGAGAAGCTCGTTAACGGTGGATGCAACCTCTGCTACGAAAATTGTGTAACTTGAATTGTGGGGCTCATTATAGTGAGTTGAGAACCATGTGTGCATTGAGTGACCCGCCTCGTGAGCAAGTGTTGAAACGTCATCAAGAGTTTCCTTATAGTTAAGAAGGATATAGGGCTCTGTATCAGGTGTACCTGAACTAAATGCGCCGCCTCTCTTTCCTCTTGAAGGATATACGTCAACCCAACCCTTTTCTGTAAGACCTGCTTTGAGGGCATTGTAATACTCATCACCGTAAATCTTAACAGTTTCAAGAACTTCTTCAACTGCCTCATCGTATGTGTAAACTCTGTCAAGCTCACCGATAAGAGGTGTGTAAACGTCATAAAGGTGGAGCTTCTGCAAACCGAGAACTTCTCTCTTGAGTTCATAGTAATCATAAAGCGCGGGAAGTCCTGTGTGTACACAGTTAATAAGGTTGTTATAGATTTCGGGAGTTACTTCATCGCGGAAAGTGGAAGCAGTAATGGAATTCTTATATCCTCTCACCTTTGCAAGAGTTCCTCTTTCACGCACCATGGCATTGAAAGTGGTTGCAAATGTATTGCCGAACTGTGCATATGTTTCGTAAATCTTTCTGAATGCTGCCTGACGAACACGTCTATTGCCACTCATAAGGAATGTAACGTAATTTGTATCTGTCAATTCAACAAGCTTACCATCTTCGTTTCTGATCTTACCAAAACGAAGGTCGCTGTTTGCAAAAATGCTTCTGATGTCACCGTGAGTTCCAAAGCCGTCCTGAAGCTTTGACATAAGCTGTTCGCACTCGTCGGAAAGCATATGGGGCTTTGTTCTCATTGTTGTTTCAATCATTCTGCGGAATGTTTCAAGCGCAGGATATTCTGCAATCCAACTTTGAACAAGTTCTGTGTCAAGAGCAAGCAAACGAGGGCTAACGAACCAAGATGCGCTTCCCGCCTGAACTGCGAGCGCACGAACCTTACCGTTAAGTGCCTGGAAAGCGTTGTTTGAAGAATCAACCGCAAAGTTAAGAGATGCATAGCTCCAAAGTTTTTCAATAATCGCTTCAACGTCACACATTGCGCGAAGGCAATTATAGAGTCCTTCTGCGTTCTTAGTCATGGTCTTTTCGTGTTTGGGAAATTCTTTGAGCATTTTTTCTACTTTAGCGTAATCCTCATAAAACGCCTTTTCGTCCGCATAGATAACGGACAAATCCCACTTGTATTTAGCAGGAATATCTTTTCTGTCTTTCATAGTTTTTTCTCCTTTTTTAACAAAAAATAATTATGAATCCATTTTATAGCAAAAACCTTGATTTGTCAAGCATTTTGCCACAACAAAGACAAATAAATTGGGGTTTTTCGATGAGAAGTTAGTTAGAAGGAATGATACTTTTTTCGAGAAAAAAGTATCCAAAAAAGCTTTTTAAAAGAGCTTCGCGACAAAATTTCGCGCAAATACGCCGCGCATATTATGATGGAGTTATCTAAAGTATGATTGGCGCGCCTAGCAAATTGCTTGTCGTCTTACGACTCCATTTTGCTTCGCAAAAACGCAAATTGCCCATAATTATATACAATTTTCTCAGCATTTTAACAGGCTTCATCTTTCTTGTCTGACTTACGTCAGCCATTTGCTAACGCAAAACCGAAAGCGAAAATCTGTGATTTGCTAACTCAAATAATAGACATATAGCTATCAAAATCTATATGCTCACATAAAGTAAAT
>JAZKZP010000043.1:0-10724 GCA_045612715.1 Eubacteriales bacterium | reverse complement strand
TACTTTTCTTTTATAACGGGTCGTCGGGGACGCCGACCCCTACTGCTTTGCGCTGATATTATTGGGGAAAGCGCGAAGCTCCATAAAAAGTTTTTTGGTTACTTTTTTTCAAAAAAGTGACCGATAAATCAAAATTTGAATAATTTAAAAAATTATTTATTATTTAACCACGCAGCAATAACTGCAGCATCGATTACGGAAACGGAAGCACCCGTATCACCATTTTCAACGATTGATGTTACAACGATTTGGGGATTTTCCATTGGCGCAAAAGCAGTAAACCAACAGTTTTGCTTTCCACCGCCAATCTGAGCAGTACCTGATTTACCGCAAACATCAACGGTTATTCCGTGCTTTGTGTACATATTGTGACGCGCCGTAGTTGAATTATCAATCATGCTTTTCATACCCGTTTTGATTGTGTTAAGGCTTAAAGCAGAAATATTTACGGTACTCAAAACCGTTTTTTCATAGCTTTTTATGATTTCACCCGAAAAAGAACGGACGGAATGTAAAAGATGAGTCGCATATCGTGTGCCACCGTTTGCCACGGTCGCTATGTATGAAGTCACCTGCAATGGCGTGTATTCGTGAATTGATTGCCCAATATATGAGGAAGCCTCCTCGTAAGCGCTCCAATTCAATGCATTTTCAGGACAAGCAATTTGACCAAGCTTTTCGGCAAGTTCTATTCCTGTACTTTGACCAAGTCCAAGCTTTTCGCAATACTCTCTCATAATTTCAATATCGAGCATATCATAGCCGGCTTCAATAAAGTAAGCGTTACAAGAATAGGTTATTGCCTCAATAACATTAAGATTGTGGGTGTGATAAGTGTTATGGTTTTCGCATTTTATACGAATACCGTGACTATTATATCCACCGTTGCAATAAACAGTTGTGCCCTGATTTACAACTCCGCTTTCAAGGGCGGCAAGAGATGTTGCTATCTTAAAGGTTGAACCAGGAGTATAAGCAGACCCTATCGCTCTGTTGAGCAATGGGAGATGTGGGTTTGTTGCAAGATAATTATAATCCTTTGAAAAGGTGGAAAGATTATAGGTTGGATATGATGCTATAGCCAAAATATCACCCGTGTTAGGGTCTATAGCAACACTTGCACCCTCATTTTTGTTATAATCAATCATATACTGCTTTAGAGCATCCTCGGCAGCAATTTGAGTGTCAATATCAATAGTGAGCCAAACGTCCTTACCTGCAATCGGCTCTATTGTAATTTCTTCTTTTACAATTTCGCCCTCTCCGTTTCGGGTAATGGTTTTAAGTCCGTTTTTACCACGGAGATATTCTTCAAACTCCGCCTCACAACCATCAAGCCCAACAGTTGCATCCATTGAGTAGCCAAGATTTTTATAGTAATCCCATGTTTCAGCCGTTATGCCACCAACTCTGCCAAGAATGTGGGACGCATATCCCGAATAAACATAGGTTCTTTTCGTACTGATTCTATCTGTAACCCCAAGAATAGATTGCTCCTTCAAATACGTAACAAGCGAAATGTCAACTCCACTTGCGACGCAATATGGAGTCACGGATGAAAACTGCGTACGAAGCATATCGTATCTTATTCGAAGAAGTCGCCCGATGTCCTTGTCAGAGAAAACTGCCACTCCGTTTGTGTCCATCTTATTCAGTTTCCAACGTTTAACAAAATATTCAGTTACCTCGCTTGCGCTTTTGTTTTCCATCTCAAGTTCCTTGAGCATTTTGTGAAGCGCGTTATAGGTCAAAGTACCTTCTGTCAAAGCGTCAATTGAATATTCAAAATTCGGATATTCACCAACGAAAGGGAACAAATCACTCGTTCTGTATTCGTTGTTTCTTGTTTCCTCGATAGCATCAAGCACTGAAAGTATCGTCGTGTTAAATTCAACAAAATCACTTGGCATATCGTTATAATCAAAAATTATATCGTATGCATAGGATGTTGTGACTAAAATTTTGCCATTTCTGTCGCAAATATTGCCTCGAAGCGCTTGGATTACCTCGGTTTCGGTCGTATATTCGCTTTCTGTGCGAAGCTGCTCGGTCTTCTCCTTGTCAAATTGAAGATTTACAAGTCTTGCAACGAATATCGCACACAAGAGTGCAAAAATCAAGGACAAAGCCAAATGCTTTCGCGCAGTATTCTGTTTTTCTTGCATCAGCTTGTCCTCCTTGTTTTAGTTGATTTTAAAATTATTTATGATATTTCCCACCGTGTGTGATTGAGAGGCAACGGTAGAGAATCTCAACAAGCCACACCCTCATCATCTGATGGGTTAATGTCATTTTTGAAACTGACATACGAAAATCGCACGCACGTTTCAATTCCTCTGAAAGTCCAAACGAGCTTCCAATTATCAAAGCTACTTCGCCGTGAGTTGAAGCAATATTTTCAAGTTTTTCAGCGAACTCCTCACTTGAAAGCTGTTTACCCTCAACGCACATTGCTATTTTATAGGCGCGAGGAGATATATCCGCAAGAATTTTTTCACCCTCACAGGCAAGTGCCTGTTCTATCTGCTTTGGCGAAGGGTTTTCGGATAATTTATATTCTTTATATTCCACAATCTCAAATTTGCAATATGCCGATAAGCGCTTGCGATATTCGGCAATCGCATCCTTATAATATTGCTCTTTGAGAGTTCCTGTTACATAAATTTTAACGTTAAGCATAATTTTCACCTGAAAGTGCTATAAGCGATAAGCAAGAGTGAAACGGCGATAAGGGATATGGCACCTGCGTTGAAGAAAACCACTTCTGCAGTTGCGCCCTTGGGGAATCTCACCTCTCCCTTGTTCAATCGAATGTTTCTCAAATTTCTTGTGAACATAAATATTCCTATGCCCACCATAGCAAGCATTATAAATTCATATGCAGCAAGCAAGAGAAGGGGGAGCATATTCGCATTTATATATTCCTCGGTTATCATTCCCGAAAGTGTCAATTCAAGAAATTCCTCATAGTCGAACATACCCATTATTGCAGAGGGAAGAACCCCGCAGAAAAGGTTGATAAATACGTGAAGCACGGTAGAATATATAATTTTTCCCGTTCTTATATAAATGTATGAGAACATAGCGCCAAGGAAAAATGCATAGAAGAACTGATAGAGATTGCCGTGGAAAAGTCCAAACACAAGTGATGGCAAAAGTATCGCAATCGTATCGCCATAGGGAGTCAAACGGTCAATAAATAGCTTTCTGAACATCAATTCTTCAACAATGGGGCCAATTATACCAACAATTATAGAGGTGAAAATAACGTTTGTGTTGTCCAACATCGCATTTACGGAATTTTCTGGCACTCTGCCAAGAGCACTTTCCAAATTCACCATAATCATTGATGAAATGTAATTTCCAATATATACGACGAAAATAGATGCCGCAGCATATTTTAAAAAACCCTTCAACCCAAGAGTATTCTTAGCGGGCGCACGTTTTGGAACGGAACGCAAAATAAGACAAAGTATCGGAAAGGCAATAAGATACTGAATAGCAGAACTCAATATCAAAACAAATTCACTGCTATTAAGCAAATCGGGAGCATACGCATAGAGCAAATCCCCTGCAAGCAATGAAAGCCCTTGTGAAATGAGCATAAACGATAAAAACGCAAAGCATAACCTTGTAAATAAAATCTTGTGCCTTCTTTTTTCGCTGTCGGTCATAGTTATTTCGTTTTGGGGTTCGTGAGGAAAATCAAAATCGTTCATTTGTTTAGCCATCCTTTCTTGATTTTGAGTTTTTATTAAGCAAGCGCGCAAGCGCAGAAAAAATCACGTAAGATATAGTACAAAAGGTCATCGAAGACACAAATTCAGGGAAAAGCGCCTTTGAAAACACATCTATTATGTTAAAACTCGAGGCAAAAAGTGACACCTCAAGAAAATTAAACAAAGCCTTCAGCCCATAGACCAATATAGCCAAAGCCAGATAAGATAAATAATTTTTGCCAAGGAACCTATCCGACACAAACCAAAGGGCATATCCACACAAAAAAGAGAAGATCATATAAAAGGGATATGAAAATCCACCCATTGCGCAATAGAAAAAGCCGGAGATTATACCACATGTCGAAGAAACACGTATGTCGTCCTTCATAGCAACCAAAAGCACCGCACCGAGCATCAGGTCCGGTGTTGCGCGCATAACGTTGATTTTGGCAAAAAAGGTTACTTGCATTATCGACAAAACAAACAGTGCCATGCCATATATAGAGCATCTATAAGCTATTGTTTTAGCTCTTAAAATATTTGTTTTCATCGCCACATACCCCCTTTGTCAAATAGTTTACCACCTTACATTATACAATAATATTTCCTAAAAATCAATGGTATTATTAATAAATATTAATAAATATCAATAAATATTAATAAACGAGCATGTTCTACGGATTTTTGTTTGTCAGGTTTTCAAATTTTGATTTATCTAACAGTTAGCCTTCCCCTGAGGGGAAGGTGGCAGGCGAATGCCTGACGGATGAGGGGAACGCCATTTAGTTTACACTAACGACTTTCTCGTAAAACAAAAAACTTGATTTTTAAGTAATTTCTTTTATTTTGTAAACGAAATGCTGTCGAGAAAGACGATTGTTTGCATAGACTTCGATCCCCTCATCCACCACTTGCGTGGTCCCCCTTCCCCTCAGGGGAAGGCACAGATAAATCCCAATTTAATACTAAATTTAAAAACAATTCACACAAAAAAAGAGCAAGCGATTGCTTGCTCTTTTTACAATATTAACCTATGTACTCAATCAATCAAGGAATCCCTTAAGGTGACGAGCACGGCTGGGGTGACGGAGTTTACGAAGTGCCTTTGCTTCGATCTGACGAATACGTTCACGAGTAATGTCAAATTCCTTACCAACCTCTTCGAGTGTACGGCTTCTGCCGTCATAAAGACCGAAACGAAGCTTAATAACATGCTCTTCACGGGGTGTAAGTGTATGAAGCTCTCTTTCGATAACCTCGCGCAAAATAGTTGCGGACGCAATTTCAGCGGGCTGGGGAGCATCGTCATCGGGAATGAAGTCACCAAGATGGCTATCTTCTTCTTCGCCAATGGGAGTTTCAAGAGAAACAGGATCCTGCGCAATCTTCATAATTTCTCTAACCTTTTCGGCAGACATGCCCATCTTTTCGCCTATTTCTTCAGCGGTAGCTTCTCTACCAAGTTCCTGAAGCATCTGACGACTATATCTTGAAACCTTATGAATTGTTTCAACCATATGAACAGGAATACGAATTGTTCTTGCTTGGTCGGCAATAGCTCTTGTAATTGCCTGACGAATCCACCAAGTAGCATAAGTGGAGAACTTGAATCCCTTTTCATAGTCGAACTTATCAACAGCCTTCATAAGACCGATGTTACCCTCTTGAATAAGGTCAAGGAAGAACATACCCTTACCAACGTATCTCTTTGCAATACTAACAACAAGACGAAGGTTTGCTTCAACGAGCTTCATCTTAGCATCTTCATCGCCCTGTGACATTTTTTCAGCAAGAAGCTTTTCTTCTTCAGAGGAAAGAAGCGGAACGCGTCCGATTTCCTTAAGATACATACGAACGGGGTCGTCAATTTGCACACCACCCTGTTCGAGAAGCTTTTCCATGCTATCGCTTGTTGAAAGCTTTTCAACCTCTGATTCGATTTCTGAAATTTCTGCGCTTGACATTTCGCCAATCGGAATTTCATTTTCTTCAAGAGATTCATAGAGCTTGTCAAGAGAATCCATATCAAAATCCATCTCTTCAAGTGCTTCATCAAGCAAAGCAGATGAAAGACCGTCTTTTTTGCCCTTTGCTATAAGCTGATCAATATCAAGTTTTTTGTTTGTTTCTTTTTGTGCCTTCATTTTCTTACCTTCTATATTTTACTTTCTTTGATTTTTCAATTTTTCCTGTTTTGCTCGCAAAGTAGCAAATTTATCTCCGTTTTCAGACGATTCCTTTTTTTCCTTCTCGGCCTTGAGCAAGGAAACGGAAGCATCAAGTACGTCACGTCCGTTTTCGGTTAAAGCAAGACGGTTTTGCCTCATCTTTTCAAGTCGTCCCATCTCGTCGGCGTTAAAATACTGACCGAGCATAGCATAAAGGAACTCTCCGTTCGCCTGCGCCACCTCAATTATTGCCGAGAACACCTTTTTGCCAAATGCGGTGACGAAATCGTCCACGGATAATTCAATTTTACCCGAAACCACGCCTTGACGGTATTCATCGTATATCAGAAGTAATCCAAGAATATTTTCTTCAAGCGCATTCGCCTGAATATTCTTTATCGCATCAGGATTAACTCTGTCACCAATATGCTTTATCGACATCTGCGCCTGTTTGCTCTCGTTTTGCCTATTTTCTTTGACTTTCTTTCTGATTGTCAATTCAACGTTATTTCGAAGAACGTCTATCGGGAGCTTTAACATCTCGCTCGCTTTTGATAAAAAGACCTCTCTTTCAACGCTTGAGTTGCTTTCCGAGATTATATCGCATATTGCCTTTGATGCCCTTATCTTATCATCGGGCAACTGCAAATCAAGTCCCGCAATCGCGCGTGAAACCTTAAAATCAAAGCCCGTTCTGCTTTCTCCAAGAAGCGCCTTAAATCTTTCAGCGCCAAACTTTCTTATGTACTCATCGGGGTCCTTGGCATTGTTCAATTTCAAAATTCGAACCTCAAGACCGACCTCGTTAAGTATCTGTATCGCTCTATCCGTCGCCCTCTGCCCCGCATCGTCGGAGTCATAGAGCAATATAACCTTTTTGGTATATTTGGTAAGCATTCTCGCCTGCTCTGAGGTAAGCGCTGTACCCAAGGTTGCCACCGCATTTTCAACTCCTGCCGAGTGAAGCGCGATAACGTCCATATATCCTTCGCAGAGAATTATTTGCTCTGCGCAATGATTTTTTGCGTAGTTGAGAGCAAAGAGATTTTTGCTCTTTTTAAATCCCGGTGTGTCGGACGAGTTAAGATATTTCGGCTTTGAATCGTCCATAACTCGACCACCAAAAGCAATCACGTTGCCCGTGACATCGATAATCGGGAAGATAACTCTGTTTCTAAAATAATCGTAAAGCTTGCCCGATTTCTGGCTTCTTCCGCAAAGGAAACCGTCAATCAATTCTTGCTCTGAAAATCCGAGCTTTCTCATATGATTGGTCAGCGCCCAAAAATTATTTGGTGCAAAACCAAGTCCAAAACGCTTGATTATCGCAGGACTTAGTTTTCTCTGCCCTGCAAGATAATTCATTGCCTCAAAGCCAACCTCTTTGTCAAAAAGATTTTCACGGAAGAATTTTGCCGCCGCGAGATTCATTTCATACACTCGCTTGCGGCTCATACCCATCTGTGCAATCTCATTTTTATCCTGCGGAATAGTCACTCCCGCTCTGCTCGCCAAAAATTCGACAGCCGAGGGATAGTCAAGATTTTCCGCCTTCATAACAAAGGAAATAGCATCTCCGCCCGCGCCACAGCCAAAGCAGTAAAAACTATTTGATTTTGAGAACACCGTAAAAGACGGAGTGCGCTCACTATGGAAAGGACAAAGCCCATTCATATTCGAGCCCGCGCGCTTCAATGTAACGTACGAACCGATAAGGTCATTTATATCCGTCCTTGCAACTATTTCTTCAATTATTTCTCTTGGAATCATCATAGCGCGTCCTCCTTTCTCGGCGAAATCCTCTAACATATATTAATATACGCAAAAAAAGTGCAAAATACTTTTTTATTTTTAAACTTTTTTGATTTTTTATTATTTTTTATCAATTTTTATGTAATTTTATTTACTTATGTGATAAAAAACAGACCTTGCAAAGCAAAGTCTGTTTTAATATTAGTCAATATAGTAATTGGGGAACAATTTTTCCCAAACCTTGCGACATCCGTAGGTGTCAGCAATTGAAGAGTGAGCAACGCCTTCCCATTCGATATTGAAGCAAGCCATAGCATCTGTAAGCGATGCGTGTACAAGCTCGGGGTGATTTTCGTGCATATATCGTACATATTCAAACGCGCAACAACGAATCTTGGATTTGAGAGCCAATCTTTCTTGTTCGGTTTCGTATATGTATTTTATGTGCGAATAGTCGGTTGAAACGCCGTATGCGATGATGTTATCCGCCTTTGCAAAAATTTCTTTAATTTTTGGAATAAGATCATCAAGTGTGGGGGAATCCTGAACCATTTCAGGTGTAATTCCGTGAATTTTCTCAGTCTTTTTCCACTTGCTTGTGTGAGTAGGCTTAACAAAGGTGTTCATAACAAGATTGCCAAGACCATCAACAATAGAAATTGAAATAATTTCATCTCTGTCATAGAAACCGGTAAGCTCAAGGTCAAAGAAAAGTACATTTTCGCGTTTCATACCAAAGTGCTGTGAGCGATATGCGTTTCCAATTTCACGACGCTCTGCCAAGTCTATAGCATAGCATTCTTCACAAAGTTTTTTCTTGTATCTTGGATGTTTTCCACACTTCACGCACATAAGTGGCTGACGGATACAAGTTTTTTTGTCATAAAAATAGGTTTTTGTGCCATCCTTTTTAAGTGAAAAGCCAACGGGCTCTTCAACGGGCTCAAAGTGGATTTGCGCAAGACGTTCCTTGCTAAAAAATCCGTAGGATGAAGCTCTGCGAGTGCTCATTCTCTCGATAACCGTACCGGAAGGAAGAACTTCGATTTGCTCCTTGGAATAAGTAAAATGCCAATCGTCGATTTCTGCCTCTTCAACTGTGTCAGGGCTGAAATAGAAGATGACCGTTTCGTCTGCATTTTCCTTAAAAGCGCAGGGAAGTGCAGTCGATTTCAAGTGAAACTTTTTAAGTTCGGCACGCGTAAGATACTGTTTTGTTCTTGCTGCCTCGTCCGTTATAGCATGAATAATCACACCCGGGCGCAATTGTAACGTTGTTCTCAAAATAATTCTCCGTATATATAAAAATAATTAAATATCAAAAAACACTAAAAGTTAGTATAACACAAACCACGATTTTTTTCAATAGTGTTCATAAAAATTGTTACACAAAAATTGAAAATTTAATTTTTTGTATTATTTTTGAAATTTTGCGCACAATATAGACAAGCAGAATTTTCTGCAGATTATTCATTTTATGAATGTATTAATATATTCGGAGGTCAAGTTATGATTATTGATAAAATCGCGCTGATTTTGACTATTGTCGGCGCGCTTAACTGGGGAAGCATAGGTCTTTTTCAGTTTGACATCGTTGCTTGGATTAGTGGCGGAGCCGATATGCTTCTTGCCAGAATTATTTATACCGTAGTTGCTCTTGCGGGCATTTGGTGTATCTCTCTTTTGTTCCGTGAAAACGACGAGGTCGTTACAAGGGACGTAAGATAAAATCGGACAAGGGGTTGGCTTGACCCCTTGTTTTTTGTTTCAAATTTTGATTTATCGCTTACTTTTTTTTAAAAAAGTAAGCAAAAAACCTTTAATCAGCTTCGCGCTTTCCCCAATAATATCAGCGCAAAGCAGTAGGGGTCGGCGTCCCCGACGACCCGTTATAAAAGAAAAGTAACTAATAGATAAATCCCAATTTAACAGCTACATTTTCACAAAAAAGAACAAAATTAATTATGTACTTGAAAAAGTGTTAAAAAAAGTATATAATTGTATTAGTTTTATGAAAGGTGGAGCTAAATATGTCAAAATGTCTTGTGTGTCCTCGCGCTTGCGCGGTTGATAGAGAGAACGGCGAGCGTGGCTTTTGTGGCGTAAGCAACAAATACGTAATCGGCTCTGCCGACTTACATTTTTACGAAGAGCCGTGCATTAGCGGTACAAACGGTTCAGGGGCAATTTTCTTTTCGGGTTGCAATCTACGTTGCGTTTTTTGTCAAAATCGCAATATAAGTCGCGAGATTTTCGGCAGGGAATATACCGAAGATGAGCTTGTTTCAAAGATGCTTGAGCTCCAAGAAAGAGGCGCGCACAACATCAATCTTGTTACCGCTACCCCTTATTCGCTATTTCTTGCCAAAACACTCGAAAAAGCAAAAAAAGACTTGAAAATTCCCATAGTTTATAACTGTGGTGGATACGAAAGCCTCGATGTCCTTCGCGCGCTTGACGGACTTGTTGATATATATTTGCCCGATTTTAAATATTTTGACGATGCACTGGCAAGAGGATATTCCTCAGCGCCTAATTACGCAACTGTAACGGGCGAAGCTCTTGTGGAGATGCACCGTCAGGTTGGCAAACTAACGCTTGACGAAAAGGGAATAGCAACGCGCGGTCTTATCGTGCGCCATCTTGTTTTGCCCGCGTGCAGAGAGGATTCAAAGAGGGTGTTGAAATACATTTCCGAGCTTTTGCCCGCCGCCGAGGTCACTCTCTCGCTTATGCGACAGTACACACCCGATTTTTCCGATGCAGACGCACCAAAAAATCTCAAACGCAGACTGACAAGCTTTGAATATGACGATGTGTTGAACTATGCTCTATCCCTTGGCTTTGACGGTTTTTCACAGGGTAAAGAATCTGCAAAAACGGATTTTACACCCACTTTTAGCAAAGATTAATAAATTGGGATTTGTGGGTGTGTTAGTACAAACAAATTCAAAATATAAGTAATCTTGTAGGGACCGGCGTCCCCGACGGTCCATTTCAAAGATAAAGTAACTTTTTTATAAAAAAATTTGATTTTGTTTGCACAAAGTCGCGAAAATTGATGTTTTTCCTTTATTGTGGACCG
>JAZKZP010000042.1:0-26946 GCA_045612715.1 Eubacteriales bacterium | reverse complement strand
CGTTGATTTGCTGACCGTCAAGCGTAATTGCTCTTACACGATATTTAAGCGCTTGTGGCATTTCCGTAGCGATGTCGATATTATCAAACACCGCAATTCTACCACGCATATAAGAAACAATGTTCATATATTCGCTCTTGGTAGTAACAAGGTCATCGGCAAAAGCTATAAATCCTCTAAAGCCCGATGCGTCCTTCATCTCCTGCGAGATTGTGGGCGCTTTTATTGCCGTGATGGGCATAAACGTTGCTCTACCCTGCTCGTTCTTTTTAAGAGAGAACATAGCCGCTTTGGCAACGCTTTCATTTTCTACAACGATATTCTGAATAGAAGCACCAAGCGAAGTTTCAACAGCAACAACGTATTTTTCATCAACGGAAATGAGCTTTGAAACAGGTCCATAAATCTTGCCAACGCTTGAACCGTCGGGATTTGTAAGTTTGCCCTCGCTATAAGATTTCATAACGAAGCGCACACTATTATTATATCCCTCAAATTGATCATCCATAGCTTTGTAGGTATCAATTCTCTGCTTTGTTGACTGAAGTGCAAGTCTTTTCTGAGTAAGCTCGACATCAATTCCGTCTTTTTGCTGAAGAATTCTCTGCAAACTCTCATCAAGCTCTGCTATTTTCTCATCGCTCTTTGCAATGTCAGCATTATAGTCATCAACAGAGCGCTGCACCTGTTTTTGATTTTTGGTGAGCTCATCGTCAATTCTTGAATATTCCTGCATTTCTGCAAGCAAGGTATCGTTCTTATCGCTATCGGTATTTTTAGCATTCTCGACAACGGAAAGGCGAACCTTGAGCTGCATTTCTTCGCTTTCAAGAGTGCGCATATCTTCAAACGCAATAGCAATTTCTTTTTCAAGACAAGCTATCTCTTTTTCAAGACGTTCAATTTCGTCCTCTGCGTCATCATGCTCTTTGAATTTAGCTTTGGCTTCTTCTTTAATTTGCTCAATTTTAGCAAAGTGATTTTCAATTTCCTTGTTTTCTACTTCGATACTTGCTCTAATCTGCGCCTTGGTATCACCCGTTGCATCAATCAAAGACTGAATATGTAAAGCATCGTTCTCGTTTACACGATAGGTACTCTCAAGCTTATGGTTAATATCAGTTTGCTCTCTTATCTGAGTTAGCAATCTTTCGGATTCATATCTATTTGCCTGAGAAACTTCCATAAGGTGATCTCTTTGAGTTTCATAGCTCAAGATAGCTTCTTCAACTGCATTAAGCTCGAATGAGGATTGCTTATAAAGAGATTCAACTCTTGCAATATCATTTCTATATTTTTCAGTATCAAAGAACCAGAGCTGAACATCAACCTTCTTCTTTGTTTCAAGAAGCTCAATAGCGCGTTTTGCCTTTTCAGCTTCCTTCTCAAGAGGGCCAACTTGTGCGCTAATCTCAACGAAGATATCGTTGATACGAGTCATATTATCCTCGGTCTGCGCAAGCTTTCTTTCACTCTCTGTCTTCTTATGACGGAATTTTGCAATACCTGATGCGTCTTCAAATATGCTTCTTCTATCCTCGCTCTTACGAGAAATAATTTCAGCAATCTTACCCTGACCGATTATAGAATAACCCTCACGGCCGATACCGGTATTCATAAACAACTCATAAATATCACGAAGGCGCACTGCTCTTTTATTTATAAAATATTCACTTTCTCCAGAACGGTAGTAACGTCTTGTTACGATAACCTCATCATAAGGTGCGTCAAGGCGATTGTCGGGGTCGGTGTTATCAAAGGTTACAGAAACTTCTGCAAATCCCATAGGTTTGCGAGAGTCAGCACCACCAAAAATTACGTCCTCCATCTTGCTTGAACGCAAGCTCTTTGACGAAATCTCACCAAGTACCCAACGCATAGCATCAGAAATATTAGATTTTCCACTTCCGTTAGGACCAACGATAACCGTTGCTCCGTGCTCAAAATTGAGTTTGGTTTTATCAGGGAAAGACTTAAATCCCTGCATTTCAAGACTCTTTAAATACAAAGCTTTATCCTCCTTTTTTCAGGATAAATATAATTATATAAAATCTATTATTATATTATAACTCAAAAGTTCATTTTTTTCAAGAACTTTTACGCTCTTTATTCCATATTTTTCATAAATTTTTTCCATATTTTTGCGTTTTTGCCCTACAACTTTGGAAACGTCGCCCTTCGGACAGTAAATTACTATCTTTTCGGGAATTTTTTCGGGCGCATTATCATCAATAAAATCGCAAATTTTATCAAGATAAAGAGCGCTCATTGAAAGCTCACCGATAGCGGAATGATTTGCTCCGCCTGCGACAAGTGAATAATCTGACAAATTTTCACCCGATTGAAGTCCCACCCTTATGCAAGGCACATCATTTTCAACAAAAATTTTCAATGCTTCTTTAGTGCGCTCCACCGCCTCTTCGTTTGAAAGGGGCGAGTAAACTCCGCTTTGCATCATTGAGCAAAGTTCGGTTTCATAAAATACAACCGTGGGATAAATTCTCGCACCATCAGCGCCCATCTCACATATCTTTTTTGCAGTATAAATTTCCTTTTCAACGGTTGATGAAGGCAAGCCTATCATCATCTGTCCGATGAGAGAAAATCCACGTTTTTTAATCATTCTGCAAGCATTCTCGGCACAAACGGATGTGTGTCCACGCTTACTTTTTTGAAGCACTTCATCGTCCATACTTTGAAGTCCAAGTTCTATCGTACCAACCGAATATGAAGATAAAATATCAAGAATTCCATCATCAATATAGTCAGGTCGAGTGGAAAGTCTGATTGATGAGGCTCTACCCTCATTAATGTAATTTTGAGCCAGAGAAAGAAGTGAAATCATAAGCTCTCTATCTATCCCCGTAAACGAGCCACCAAAGAATGCAATCTCAACAAAATCTTCTTTTTTTGTGGTCGAAAGAGCTTCTTCTATTTCATTTTTCACCTTTGAAATATCAAAATTCAGCTTACCTGAAATTGACCTTTGATTACAAAAAACACACATATTCGGGCATCCCATATGGGGTATAAAAATGGGAATATTTATATGTCGCATATCACTTTTTTCTCCTTTCTATCCGATTTTTAATCTTCTTTAAAAAGCAAGAAAGGGAATCGGGGATTTTCCACGATTCCAATTCTTATTATTATATTTCTCCAAACAAAGCAAGTGCTTCTTTAGCTGCGTTTTGCTCTGCTTCACGCTTTGTTGTTCCCTTGCCTCTGCCAATGATATTTGAGTTCATTCTCGCCTCAACCTCAAAGGTTTTTGCGTGGTCAGGACCACTCGTTGCTATAACAACGTATGTAAGAGTATCAACACCCGATTGCTGAATCATTTGCTGAAGCTCGGACTTATAGTCCTTTACAATCTTTCCCTGCTCCCAAGCTTTAAGCTCAGCTTCAAAGAAGGGATGAACAAGAGAGTGAATAATCTCCATTCTAAATTTGTCACCGTCAAGATAGATAGCACCTACAAGCGCTTCAAAGGTGTTTTCAAGCAATGACTTTCTTTCTCTTGCATTATTCTTTTCTTCTCCGTTACCGAGGAAAAGGAATGAGCCGAGATTAAAATTCTTTGCGTATGACGAAAGCGCATCACGGCACACTATTACCGCACGGCGACGAGTAAGTTCACCTTCAGGATAATCGGGATATTTATTAAAAAGATAGTTTGCGGCAATAATTGAGAGCACACTATCACCAAGAAACTCAAGGCGCTCGTTACACTCAACAACCTTACCTCTCAATTTTAACTCATTGGAATATGAGGAATGCGTAAGCGCAGTTTGAAGATATTCAATGTTTTTAAAAGTATATCCAAGCTTTGCTTCAAGCTCGTGCAAATTAGTATTCTGCATTTTTACATTCCTTTCTTATTTCTTCATTTCTGCTATAACTTTATCTATCGCTTCAAGCGCGCGATTGGCAATATGTTCATTTTTAACACTCTTGCCACCCTTTACTCTATATTCAAGGGGCTTTACAATACCAAAATTGGCATTCATAGGTACGAATTTACTCATGGATCCATTTTGAACGTAATTCGCCATAGAGCCAATCATAGTAGTTTCGGGAAATTCTTTCGCAGCTTCTCCTTTTGCTCTCAAAGCGGCATTAATTCCTGCCACAAGACCACTTCCCGCACTCTCTATATATCCTTCAACACCAGTCATCTGTCCTGCGAAGAAGATATTTGGATTCTTAACCATTGAATAATCGTTTTTAAGAAGTCCGGGAGAGTTAAGATAGGTGTTTCTATGCATAATGCCATATCTCAAAAATTCTGCATTTTCAAGTCCTGGAATCATTCTGAACACTCTTCTCTGCTCTGGGAAAGTGAGGTGTGTTTGGAAGCCAACTATGTTATACATAGTTCCTTCTTTGTTCTCTTTACGAAGCTGAACAACCGCAAAGGATTCTTTCTCTGTTCTTGGGTCAACAAGACCAACAGGTTTTAAAGGACCATAGCAAAGTGTATCATAACCACGCTTTGCCATAACCTCAACGGGCATACATCCTTCAAAAACCTGAAGTTTTTTCTTTTGCTCCTCGCGGTCAAATTCCTTTATTTCTGCTTCTTTTGCACCGATAAGTTCAGTATAAAAGGCGTCGTATTGTTCGCGTGTCATAGGACAGTTAATATAGTCTGCATCACCCTTATCATAGCGAGAAGCAAAGAATGCAACGTCCATATTAATGCTTGAAAAATCAACTATGGGAGCTGCGGCATCAAAGAAATGAAGACCTGAGCAACCAAGCTCATTTTCAATATACTCAGCCATCTTATCGCTTGTAAGAGGACCTGTTGCGATAACTGTAATTTCATCGGGATTAACCTCGCTCATTTCAGCTTCAACAACTTCAATAAGTGGATGATTCTTAATTTTTTCCGTAATAAATGCCGAGAAAAGCTCTCTATCCACCGCAAGAGCAGAGCCCGCGGGAACCTTGGTATTTTCTGCAGCCATCATTATAAGTGAACCCAAGCGACGCATTTCTTCTTTAAGAAGTCCAACCGCATTTATAACACTATCGGAACGCAAGGAGTTTGAACAAACAAGCTCTGCAAATCCTTCAGAATGATGTGCGGGCGTATATTTGTGTGGTTTCATCTCAAAAAGTTTTACCTTTATTCCACGTTCAGCAATTTGCCACGCCGCTTCACATCCGGCAAGTCCTGCGCCATATACGTTTACTGTTTTTATATCTAACATTTTATTATTCCTGTTCTTCTATTGCTGGAGCTTCCTTTTTAAATCCACAACCCTTTTCTGCGCAGAAAAGAATGTCCTTTCCTTTTTTACGGAAGAGTATCTTTCCACAATCGGGACAATGTTCATTTGTGGGCATATCCCAGCTTGAGAAATCACATTTGGGATAGTTCTCACAGCTATAGAATACTGTCTTTCTCTTACCATATTTAGTAATTACCTTACCTCCACATTTGGGACAAGGAACGTCAAGCTCTTTAGTTTTTGTTTTAATAAATTTACATTCAGGATATTTTGAACAAGCATAGAAAGTTCCGTATCTACTTGAACGAAGCACCATGTCAGAGCCACATTTTTCGCACTTAAACGGAGCGATTTCTTCTTTTTTCTGCTCAACCTTTTCTTCTCTTGCCTTTTCTTCAGCAGGTGAATTCAAGGGCTTTGTATTTCTACATTTGGGGAAGTTGGGACAAGCGGCAAATTTACCGAATTTACTTGTTCTAACCACCATTTTAGCTCCACATTTATCACAAATAATATCCGTTTCCTCAACGGGAATCTTGATATCCTCAGAGCCAATCTTCTCTTCTGCTTTTTTAAGATCAACCTCAAAATCCTTCCAAAAATCCGAAAGCACGTCAAGATAATCAAGAGAGCCATCCTCAATTTTATCAAGGTCAGTTTCCATATTTGCAGTAAACTTATAGTCAACTATATCGTTAAAGTTTTCTTCCATGATTTTTGTTGTAAGTATACCAAGCTGTGTGGGGACAAAGACCTTACCCTCACGACGCACGTAGTTTCTTGCGATAATCGTTGTGATAATAGGAGTATAGGTACTTGGACGTCCAATTCCTCTTTCTTCAAGAAATTTAATAAGAGAAGCTTCAGTATATCTTGGAGGAGCTTCTGTGAAATGCTTTTCGGGCAAGATAGAATTCATATCAAGCTTTTCACCGTCTTTAAGCTCAGGAATACGAATATCCTTAACTACTGCAACGTCATCACTTGATGTCTTTACCTCTTCAGTTGCTTCATATACTGCCATATATCCCCCGAATGCAACACTATATCCACTTGCACGGAAGATGTAACCATTATTTATAAAATCAGCTGTAATCGTATTAAGCTTTGCAGATTGCATTTGGGAAGCAACAAATCTCTCCCAAATAAGCTTATAAAGCTTATACTGATCGGGTGTAAGAGATTTTCTAACAAGTGACGGAGCAATGTCAACCTTTGAAGGTCTGATGGCTTCGTGAGCATCCTGCGCGCTCTTTCCTGCCTTGAATTTTCTTGGAGTTTTAGGAGCATATTCTTCGCCGTATTTAGAAACGATAAATTCCTTTGCAGCAGCTTGAGCTTCATCGGAAATTCTCAAAGAGTCAGTTCTCATATACGTGATAAGACCTTGAACACCACCAAGCTCAGAGCCGATATTAACACCCTCGTAAAGCTCTTGCGCAACTCTCATAGTACGCGCAGACTGGAATCCAAGTTTATTTGCAGCTTCCTGCTGAAGTGTTGAAGTTGTAAACGGAGGTGCGGGAAGCTTTTGCTTATCAGCCTTCTTAATGCCTCTCACATAAAAGTCCCCGTTTTCGATGGCCTTTAATACTTTATTTGTATCATCTTCGCTCTCAAGCTTAATTTTTCCATTTTCGTTACCATAAAAGCGAACGGCAAAGCTCTTGCCTTCGTTATTTGAAAGCTCCGCTTCAATAGTCCAATATTCAACGGGAACGAATGCAGAAATCTCGTTTTCTCTTTCAACAATAATTCTTGTTGCAACGGACTGAACTCGTCCTGCAGACAAACCACTTTTAACAGTTTTCCAAAGGAGAGGACTAATTTTATAACCAACAATTCTATCAAGAATTCTTCTTGTCTGCTGAGAGTTAACAAGATTCATATCAATGTTTCTTGGCTCTTTAATAGCAGCTTTTACAACTGTAGGAGTAATCTCGTTAAAGCCAACACGAAGTGTTTTTTCAACGGGAATGCCAAGTACTGTTGCCAAGTGCCATGCAATTGCTTCTCCCTCACGGTCAGGGTCAGTTGCAAGAAATACTTTTTTAGCATTCTTTGCTTCTTTTTTAATTTCTTTGATAAGGTCGCCCTTACCTCTGATATTTATATAATGCGCATCAAATCCATTTTCGATATCAACGCCGAGTGAGCTTTTGGGAAGGTCGCGAAGGTGACCTTTTGAAGCCATTACCTTATAATTTGAACCGAGATATTTTTTTATCGGTCCCACCTTAGTGGGTGATTCCACAATAACAAGATTTGCCATATATATTCCTTTCGCTATTATTTACTAATTATTTTCTTATGTACATTCCGCCGGGCAATGACATAATAAGTCCTTTAATTTCAAGGATTGTCAAGCTTGCCATAAGCGTGCCTATATTATATCCACCCTTCAAAAGTGCGTCAACAGACGTTGGTTTATCGCAGGGGAGTTCATTAAATATTCTTCTCTGCTCATCTGTCAATCCCTCAAGTGCACTTTCGTCAAACGTGGAGATTTTTTCTTTCTTTTCAATTTTGTTTTCTTCTTTAGTTGAAGCTTTGCTTTCATTAATTCGCTTAATCTTAGGTGCTGAATAATAATCACTATTTTGCTCTGCATTATTATTAAGCTCTTCATTAAGCTTTTTAAGTAATGATGACGGAGTACCCTTTGGTCCTGCACCATAACAATTTACAGATATACCAAGATCATTAAGTATTCCATTATCAAATTCAGAGCTAAGTTCACCTTGACGAAGTTTAACAGGATCAACAAGGCGAGAGTGATTTTCAAAGTAATATTGCAAAATATCTCTGGCACATGTGATTGCCATAGCTCCGTTTTTGATAAGATGATTGGGCCCTTCACTCATTGGTTCTTCAATACTACCCGGAAGTGCGTAAACAGTTCTTGACTGCTCTGCCGCGTGCTCTGCAGTTATAAGCGCACCGCTTGATTTTGGTGCCTCTACAACGAGTGTTCCTTCACTAAGTGCGCTGATAATCGCGTTTCGTTCGGGAAAATTATTTTTATAAGCAGGTGTTGAAGGATGATAAGCCGTTATCACAGCACCATGCTCACAAATATACTTTCTAAGTTTTCTGTGTTGTTTGGGATAGATAACATCTATTCCGCAACCAAGAATGGCAATAGTAGTTCCACGCGCACCTATTGCGCCTGCGTGTGCTACACTATCTATACCAAGTGCCATTCCGCTAATAACAACTGCGCCTGCAGAAGCAAGCTCATAAGCTATTTTATAACAAGAGCGCATTCCGTATTCCGTCATTTTACGAGTTCCAACTACAGAAACACATACTTTGTTATTAAGATTTGGTATATTACCCATATAATAAAGCAATATAGGCGGCTTTTTCATAGATTTGAGCGACTCGGGATATATACTATCACCATAAGTCATTATTCCTACTCTATTCCATTTGCAATAATTGAAAATGGAGAGCGCCTCATCAAGACTTTTATCAAGAAGCACCTTCTTTTGAAATTCAGACAAATGCTCTGCTCTATTCAATTTAGTTTCGTCTGCTTTATAAATCTCATACGGTGAATTATCAAAAAGATCAAGCAAACGTTGAAAAACTGAATTTTGATTATTAAGTTTTAATGATAACCAAATCCAATATACCTGATCTGATTTTTTGAATAAATTAATTTCCATATAATCACCTGAATTATTTGGTCTTGTAAAGCTCCCACATGCAAACTGATGCCGCAATTGACGCATTTAATGATTCACTTCCACTTTCCATTGGAATATAAACGCATTCGTCACAAGCATCTATTGTTTCTTTTGAAAGTCCGTGACCTTCGTTACCAATAAGTATTGCATCGCCTTTTAAAAGTTCAAACGAACCAAGCTTTTTAGCATCACGGTTAAGTGCTGCTGCAAAAACTCTTATTCCATTTTGGCGAAGCTCTAAAACAGCTTTTGCAATATCATCCACCACAACTACCTTTTGTGTGAAAAGCGCCCCCATCGCTGCGCGAATGGTTTTGGGATTATACAAATCTGCACAATCGGAGCTAACAATCAAGGTATCAATTCCAAATGCTTTAGCAGAACGAAGAATAGTTCCCATATTGCCAGTATCTCTAACACTTTCAAGCATCAAAACAGACTGCCCCTTTACCTCTTTTGCAAGGCAAATATAATCTTCTGCTTTCGCTATATTTTCAAGATTTTGAGATACGGTTATTATTCCTTCAGGAGCTTGCTCGTCGGTAAGCTTTGCAAACACGTCATCAGAAAGAATATAGAGCATCTTGTCAGCTGCATATTCTTCTACCGTACTCTTAAATCTATCTATAGCATTTTCCGATACAAAAACATATCGAATAGGCGCAAAATTTTTAGTTGCTTCTTCGAAAAGTTTTATTCCGTCAAAGCGAATAAGCCCTTCAGCTTTTCTATATTTTTTATCCTTAAGCTTTGCCATTCGTACAATTAAAGAATTGTTTTTGGATGAAATATATTGCCAATTTGCAGACATTATTATGCTCCTTTCTTGTGAACTGAATATTAAGAAACTTTATGAAAACTGAAAAATAAATTAAAAATAACTCACTTTTCAACCATCATAAAGACATTTTAGGGTGTAGTTTGACTTAAAACCTTATGTCAAACTACACCTATAAATATGACAAAAAACCCGGCAGACCGGGTTTTTTAATCTAATTAAAGAGCTGCCTTAGCCTGCTCTACGAGTGCTGCGAAAGCTGCCTTGTCGTTAACTGCAAGCTCTGCAAGCATCTTTCTATTAAGGTCAATACCAGCTTTTTTAAGGCCGTGCATAAACTGAGAATAGTTGATGCCGTTTACCTTAGCCTGTGCATTGATACGAGCGATCCAAAGAGAACGGAAGTCTCTCTTCTTCATCTTTCTACCAGCGAATGCGTAGTTACCGCTCTTCATTACGGCTTGCTTAGCCATCTTGAAGTGCTTGGACTTTGCACCCCAGTAACCCTTAGCTGCCTTAAGTACTTTATTTCTTCTCTTACGCGTCATCATCGCGCCTTTAACTCTTGCCATTTTTCTTTCCTCCTAAATTAATTCCTGTAGATTATTTCTGAATGAGTGCTCTGTAGTTTGCAGCCATAGCGTCGCTAAGGTATGCATTTTCTCTACCCTGTCTAAGTGCCTTACCTGTCTTCTTACCTGTCTTATGACGACGGAAGCAGTGATTAAGCTTAACCTTACCTGTACCTGTTACAGAAAATCTCTTGGATGAAGCCTTATGTGTTTTGATCTTTCCCATTGTTTTATCTCCTTTGTATTTATTTCGGTCGCCCGAAATATGATTTTTTATTTTAAGGTCTTAAAACCTATTGTGTACTGATTTTATTTTTTAACCGGTGAAATCACCATACTCATGATTCTACCATCAAGCGCAGGCTTTTTATCAACTGTGCCAAGTTCCTCACAAGCTACGCGGAATTTCTCCATAATCTCAACGCCAAGATCCTGATGTGACATTTCTCTACCCTTAAATCTGAGAACCACACGAACCTTGTTTCCGCCCGACAAGAATTTGTGAGCGTGCTTGAGTTTTGTTTCAAAATCGTGAGTTTCGATTCTGCAAGAAAGCTGAATTTCTTTAAGTTCAACAACCTGCTGTTTCTTCTTAGCTTCCTTTTCTTTCTTTTCACGTTCGAAACGGAATTTTCCAAAATTCATAATCTTGCAAACGGGGGGAGTTGCATTTCCTGTCATCATAACGAGGTCAAGACCGTCATTATATGCCATTCTGAGTGCCTGTTCTGTACTCATAATTCCAAGCTGCTCTCCGTCAGCGCCGATTACTCGGATTTCTTTTGCTTCAATCTGTTCATTGATAAGCATTTCTTTTGCGTTAGCGATGGGTAAACACCTCCAAAAATAAAAAGTCGTACGCAGATAATCCCGTACGACACCTAAGCCCAATTTGAGCCTTTATATCAAAAATATCAACACAAGCGCACCATTGTGGCAGGGTGAGAACGGGGTGTTCTGCTTTCTTTACTGATGTATTCTACCATAACTTAACGATTTTGTCAATAGTTTTTTAAAAATATTTTTCATTATTTTTCCCTCTCACATCTTGAAAAAAAAGCGCATTTATGGTAGAATATTTTGCAGTAATTAATATATTAATTAAATGGAGAAAAAATGCAGAATTTAAACGATAGATATTTAAAAGCTAAGCGCGTTTTATTCAATAAAGCTTATAGTGAGCTTAACGAAGAACAACGAAAGGCCGTGTTCACAGTTGATGGTCCTCTTCTCATCCTTGCGGGTGCAGGAAGTGGCAAAACAACTGTTTTAGTTAAGAGAATCGCTTTCATTATTAAATACGGCAACGCATACTTTAGCGATTATGTTCCCTTTGATATTACAGAACAGGAAGTGGCAAATCTTGAATTCGCCGCCACCTTAACAAAAACGCAAATAATCCCCTTGCTCGATCAGTTTGCAACTAACCCCTGCGCTCCTTGGAGAATGCTTGCAATTACATTTACTAATAAGGCTGCGGGCGAGATTCGTTCAAGAATAAACAATCAACTCGACGACGCTCAAATTTCAAATGATATTTGGAGTGGTACTTTCCACTCAGTTTGTCTTCGCATTTTGCGCTCACACGGTGAAAAAATCGGTTATGCAAGTGGATTTTCAATCTATGATGCAGATGATACCAAAAAAGCAATCACGTCTTGTATGAAAGACCTGGACATTGACACAAAGTCACTTCCTGTTAAGAGCGTGCAGATAACTATTTCACACGCAAAAGATAAGATGATTACTCCTGAAGCTTTTTATAGTGAGGTTGGAAACGATTATCGCCTAAAACAGATTGGCAGAATCTATGAAGCATATCAAAACAAGCTCAAAACTTCAAATGCGCTCGATTTTGATGATATCATTATGCAAACAGTTATTTTGCTTCGCAAATTCCCCGAGGTGTGCGAATATTATCAAAACCGCTTCCGCTACGTTTGTGTTGATGAGTATCAGGATACTAACGAAGCGCAATTTGCACTCACAGCACTTTTGTCGGGTGGATACGGCAATATAATGGTAGTTGGTGACGATGACCAGAGTATTTATAAATTCCGTGGTGCGACTATTGAGAATATTCTCAATTTTGATAAGACTTTCCCTAATGCAAAAGTTATTCGTCTTGAGCAGAATTACCGTTCAACACAGAATATTCTTGATGCTGCTAATGCCGTGATTAAAAACAACACCGGCAGAAAGGGTAAAACTCTTTGGACAGACGCAGGCGAGGGCGAAAAAATTCACGTCAAAAAGGTGTTTGACCACAACGAAGAAGCAAGATACATTACCGATAAAATTCAAAAAATGGTGAGTGATGGAAAACAGTTCCGTGATTTTGCGCTCTTGTATAGAAACAATGCGCAATCAAGCACCATTGAACGTACTTTTGCAAAGAGTGGTATTCCTTATAGAATTATCGGTGGTGTTCGTTTCTCGGATAGAAAAGAAATCAAGGACATCGTTGCATATTTGCAGCTTATTCAAAATCATAATGATGATGAACGCCTTGTTCGTATTATTAATGAGCCAAAGCGTAAAATCGGTGATAAAACCATTGAGGGTGTGAGAGCTATTGCAATAGAGCAAAATTGCTCGATGTTCAAGGTGCTCGAAAATGCAGATAAATATGTTGCTCTTGGAAAGGCAGCGGACAAGCTTAAGGAATTTGCAGACCTTATAAACTATTTGACTGCACTTGTTACAAGTGTTTCGCTTGAAACTCTTGTTAATCAGGTAATGGATAAAACCGGCTATCGTCAGATGCTTATTGCTGCAGGCGAAGTTGAACGCGACCGCCTTGAGAACCTTGAAGAATTTTTGACGGGTGCTATAGAATACGAGAATAACTACGTCGATGACGGCCCGTACACGAGCGTACTTGAGGGCTTTATGGAAGAAACCTCGCTTGTTGCCGACGTTGACCGATATGACGAAACCGCAGATGCGGTCGTGCTTATGACGGCTCATAGTGCAAAGGGACTTGAATTCCCATACGTATTCTTGCCAGGCATGGAAGAGGGACTCTTCCCTTCAATGCAATCCATAACCGCAACAAGTGCCGAGGTTGAAGAAGAACGTAGACTTGCCTACGTTGCAATTACAAGAGCAAAAAAAGAGCTCTTCATAGTTCACGCCAATCAAAGAATGCTTTACGGAAGAACGCAGTTCAATCCCGAATCAAGATTTTTAAAGGAGATCCCTGAAAAACTTATTTCGCGCGAGCGCTCACCATATGATAAACCTAAAAAATCGGTTTATGCTTATTCAGATAACAATTATAAACCAAGCTATGATACATTAACAATAAGTGCGAAACCCAAAACCGTTGCTAATAATGCGACAAAAGATGTTTTTGAAGCAGGAGATAGGGTGTATCACGCAACCTTTGGAGAGGGCGAACTCGTGTCGGTAAAACGAATGGGCGCAGATTGGCTTTATGAAGTTATCTTCGATAAGGTTGGCACAAAAAAATTAATGGCAACATACGCCAAACTCAAAAAAATATAAAGCAAAAGCCCGACGGTTTGTCGGGCTTTATTTTTATGTTTTAAATATTGAAGCTATTGATTTTTCTCGTTACGTAGTTGAGCATTCTTCTATGAATGTAATTTGCATTCTCATCAAGGAATGCAGCTGCTTCACCAATGCATCTCTCGCCTGTCAAACGATACATGTTAAGCGCCTTTGCAAGCTCGTCATCACCGTTTCTTACAAGACATTCCTGAAGATCACCAAAATCAACATCAGGAAGCTCAAAGAACATCTTCCAGAGCTTTTTGCTATGGTGCATCTGAAGATCAGAGATCATTTTGTATGCAACAAGAACCTTAAATGCCCCATCCTTACCAAATATTGACTGATCACCGGAGAAAACGTTATTTTTCCAAAGTGCAACAGGTGAACCGAATGCATCTATAACGAATTTATTCATTTGATCATCAATAATTTCAAATGTGAGATCTTCAACCGCAATTCTCTTTTTGCTACCCTTAACATTAAGGAAATAGTTCATTGGGCGATTTTTCGAGCCACCCTTTGAGGGAACGACCTTTGACATATCCAAATAAGCAAGGAATCCAACAAGTCCCGCCAAAACCACAAACAAAACGGCAGTCACCAAAAGCATAATTTTCACATAAAGTGTTTCAGTACTAAAAGCAAATACAAAGGTAACTATAGCAAGCACCAAGGATACCGCAGAAGCCACCCACATAAGTATATTCATTGACTTGTTTTTATCCATAATAAAACTCCAATCATATTGTTAAAAATCACTAGAACATATTGTATCACAACAATTTGTTTTTTTCAATAGAATTTTAAATTTTTATGCTATTTTAAGTCGTATTTTTTGTACTGAACATCAAAATATATTTTGTATTCATCCATAAAGCTTTCAAAATCGGATTTTTCCATAAAATCAAAATCAGAAAATGATATTTCACAATTTTCTTTTAGGCTTGAAAAGATATAAAAATCGCCCTGCACATCTCTTCCGTCAGCACCGAAAATCAAATAATCACTATTCTCTACATATTTCTTAAAGACACCAGATTCTTCAAGATAAGTATCAAAATACGGTCTACCCAAAAGCGTTAATCTTTCTTCACCAAACGAGAAGCTCAATGCCACACTTGGATGTGCATATCCCGCAATATATGCGCGTGGACTTATCGCAAGCTTGCCCGAGAGTATGTCGATTTCTTTGCTGTTGTCATAGATATAAGTATTCACTCCCTCATCATCAAGCACACGAACAATGCTTCTCATAAGCATATCTTCTTCACTATTTTGAGGATAAGGTAAAAGCACACTATCTATTTTATAATTCTTTGCCAATCTTTCAATCGAAACGATGTGATTCGAATGATAATGCGAAAGAATTATCCCGTCTATTTCAGTAAAACAATTTTCTTTTGCAATGACAACACTTTCAAAAAGCGCACCGTATGAACCATTAGAAGCATCACAAATATATACTTCATTGCCAGAGGAAAAAATAACATTGTCATGTGCAATATATTCAGCACGAACAAATCCCTCTCTTGAAGCGTTATAGTCTGCTATATTTATACATAGCAAAACAACAAAAATCACACTTGGAGCAAATATTAGCCATTTTCTCGATAGGGACACCGTGAGTAAAATTAAGAAAGCAAGGAATAATCCCCACACCAAATATTCTATTTTGGGATATGAGAGAGAAAGCATTATCGCATCAATATTTGAAATACACCCCACCACTTCATTCATAAGCTCTCCCACCCAAGCAGAAATCTCTGCAAAGGGGAAACACAAGTATGAATTAAATGAAAGCAACAGTGCCAAAAGTGAAAACATCATAAATATCTCACAAATCACACCCATAAAGATGTTAGTAATAAATGTTGCTAAGGAAACCTCGCCAAAGTATATCATAAGTATTGGCAATGTCATAATGAAAACGCATAGTGAGGCAATATTTACGGACACAAACTTGCGAAGTAATTCAAACGAAATAACCTTAAACTTGTTTCCATCGATATCCTTTTGAAACCACTTAATTTTCTCGCATATCAAAGTTGAACAAATCACTCCAAAAGTTGAAAGGAACGATAACTGCAAACCTATATCAAAAACTGCAGATGGACTTATAATCACTATAACACTAATCGCAACAAAAAGCGCAGTCATAGCATCCCGACGTTTCGAAAGTGTTAATGCAAGATACATAACCCAGAGCATAAGCATAGCGCGACATGCAGAAAGCGCAAACCCCGTTAAAGCTACATAGAACAAGGAAACAAAACTTAAAATTCCAATTCTTATTCCACGAGGAATAAACAGCTTTTTAAAAAGCCAATCGAAAATTCCTATAAGAATCGCAACGTGAAGTCCGCTCAATGCAAGCATATGATAAACTCCTGCACGTTTAAAATCGCGAAGCATATCATCTTCTAACAATTCCCTGTTTCCTAAAAGCAAAGCGCTCGCAAGCGAGCCGGCATCCTTGCCGAGAATCACTTTCAAATTTGATGATAGTCTTGAATTCAAATTTGAGAGCCAAAGAGATATGCGAAATTCATCTTCAAGATATTCAATCTCCACTCTATCATCTATAGTACAAATCAATGGATAATCATAGACATTCTTATTTTGTAAGTATATGGTGTCACTATAGTTTTCAAGTGGTAATATTTTTCCCTTAAGTTCAAAAAAGTCCCCACGCACAAGATCGCATTGATAATTTGCAACAAGAACTAAATCAAGACTAACCTTTTGATAATCTATTGCCTCAACTTTAACTATGTATTCACTCATAAAGTTTTGAGCAACAGACACCTCCGCAACGTATCCGGTAATTATATGCTCACCCGAATATTTTTCTTCAAAATAATCATTATTCATAGCAAGGGTACGCGATCCAATAATCCCCCAAATCGCCGTAAGCATTAATATGACGCATAAAAGCTTAATGTTTTTGAATCGTTTATTTAAAACTGCTAAAGCGACAAGCAAAATGGCAATAAATCCCAAAAGAAATACAATCGATATTAAATTATTAAATTTAAGCGAAAATGCCGTAAACCCTAATAAAATCAAGGCTATCAGTACAAAATATCTTTTATTGAACACGTTCATATGTTTTCTCTTAAAAAATCCTTAAAAAATCTTGAAAATTTTTCTCGTAAGTTGTTGACAAATCATTAAAAAGTATGTATAATACTTGAAGATGACTCATTTGTGCATATTTCGTGCATATTTATTCTTGATCATCCCCATAATTTAGATTATTACACATTTAAGGAGATTGCTATGTTTGAAAAAGTAAAACAGATTCTTATTGAGGAGCTTCAGGTTGAAGAACATCTTATCACTCTCGACGCTGAGCTCGCAAACGATCTCGGTATCAACTCTATCGAGCTTGCTGACCTTGTTATGATTTGCGAAGACAAGTTTGACATCGAAATCAGCGACGAAAACATCGGTCAGTTCGTTACTATCCGCGACGTTGTTAATTATCTTGAGACACTTTAATCAAAAATAACAAAATAAGACGGTCTGTATTGCTAAAGCGCAAATACAGACCGTTTTGTTTTTCTGTCATTTTTCCCGTTTTTGTTTAAAAAAGCTTGAGAGTAATTCTCTACTTTCTTCTTCACAAGTTCCTGCTTCTGTTTGCACCTTGTGCAAAAGCGGGTATGAGTTTAAATTCAAAACACTGCCAAATGCGCCAGAATTTGCATCTTTTAAAGCATAGTAGAGTTTGCCAATTCTAGCATTGAGAATTGCGCCTGCACACATAGTACAGGGTTCAAGCGTAACGTACATCTCACAGTCACTAAGACGCCATCTTCCAAGCTTTTGACAAGCACGTTCAATCACCAGCACCTCTGCGTGAGCCGTTGCTCTGCTTGCTAATTCTCTTTCGTTATATGCTTCGGCAATTATTTCGCCGTCCTTGACTATTACCGCGCCAACAGGCACGTCGCCGTTTTCAAATGCAATTTTAGCATTTTCAATGGCTTTTAACATAAATTCATTTTTCATATCAGTTGTGTACTCAAATAAATATAATAAATCATCAAAAAAATCGAATAGATAGTGAACAAAGTCATTCTTGCGGTGAAAAATCCCGATATTTTCTCATTCGGAGTAAGAGAAAGAACGAGCGCGCCATTCTCGTCGGGTTTCATCGCAGTTTTATCAAATATACTTCCCTCCTTGCGCCACACAAGAGCAAATCCAACAAGGGATATAATCGCAAAAGCAAATACAATAATATTTGAAAAGTTAGAATAAACATCATACATCTCTGCAGAGCATTTAACAAAAATAATATCGTCAATAACGGATATGGCATTATTAAGAAAGTGCAAAAGTATGGGATATATGATTTTTTTTGTTTCTACGTATATCCAACCAAGAACAAGTCCAGCCACAAACGTATATAAAAGCTGTTCAATATTGGAATGCATAAGTGCAAAAAGTACCGCACTTAAGGCAACAGCAGTTTTCTTACCATAAACACCAAGGGATTTGCAAATAGCACCACGGAACAACAATTCCTCAACAAGCGCAGGAATTATTGCACAATATATGATATAAATTATTATCTGATACGGATGGTCAAGCTCTGCAGACCAAAGATATTTTTGTGAAAACTCTGCATAATTCGAAAAAGCATTCACAAGAAAATAATTTAAATAAGTAGCAATAAAGATTAGCCCAAGTCCTATTCCAATCATAAAAATAGTCTGCAAAGTCGTGCTTTTTTCACACTCTACGGGCTCGTAAATCTCTTTTTCTGCATTTTTATTCATCCTGTTGAATAAAGCCACAGGAATTATAAAGCTAACGAAATAAACTATACATTCTAACATACGAAATGTAATATCTAGAATTATATTTTCGCCATAGCTTGATATAAAGGTCATCTCAAACATCGTCGATACTGACGAAAGAAGCAAGAGTAATGCTTGATTGACAAACAATACAAGCGCTATTCTATTTATTAAGAATGAGTATAATTTTTTACTTTGTTTTGTCATATCTTATTCCGAAATTTCATAAGAAACAATATTATCCTTGACAAAGACTATATCGTGGTCCTTTATATAAAATCTAGGCACACGCTCACCAATTGAGCATATCATCTCATAGCCGATGGTGTGATTATTTCTCGCCAATTCGTCAGCGGAAATAAATCCATCTTTATCTGCACCAATGAGAGTTATATAATCACCCTCTCTTACACCCTTGACATTTGTTACATCAAGCATAAGCTGATCCATACACACTCTGCCCACGATATTCACACGCTGACCGCGAATAAGCATTTGTGTACCATTTTCGGCATTTGAACGCCAGAATCCGTCAGCATAACCTACGGGCGCTGTGGCAATTTTTGTTTTTTTATCTGCTTTGAAGGTACAGCCATAGCTCACTGTGTCACCTGCTTCTATCTCTTTTATCATAGAGATAACGGATTTCAAACTCATAACAGGTGTTAAATCTTCGCACCCGCTCACCTTGTTTGAGGGAGCAAGACCATAGAGTACCACTCCGACACGCACCATATCAAGATGGTATTCGGGATATTCAAAGGTGGTAGCACTATTTGCACAGTGCTTTATTTCAAATCTTATTCCTCTCTCACGCAAATCATTAACTGCAGATATAAATCTTTCGTATTGAAGCTTAGTAAATTCTGCGCCATCAAGTCCGTCATCAGCAAGCGCAAAATGAGTGAAAATACCTTCGTTTTGAAGTCCTGCCATGCTACAAACATCAACGATACTATCAATCATATCTTCTCTTTTATGAATACAGTCAAAACCTATTCTACCCATTCCCGAGTCAAGTTTTATATGTATTTTAACAGTAACGCCGTCAGCAGCAGCACTTTTTGAAAGCTCTTTAGCATAGGAATATGAAAATACACTCTGCGAGATATTATTTTCTGCCAAAATTGATGCGCAAGACGTGGGGGTATAACCCAAAATCAATATTGGTGTGCTGATTCCGTTGTTACGGAGCTGCATAGCTTCTTCGATATTAGAAACTGCAAAAAAGTCAGCACCAAGTCTTTCATAGAGCTTTGAAAGATATACTGCACCGTGACCGTAAGCGTTTGCCTTAACAACGCAACAAAGTTTTGTATCTTTATTTAATTTGCTTTTGATTAAGTTAAAATTCTTTTCGGCAGCGTTTATATCAATCTCTGCCCAAAAGCGTCTTCTTTTTGAAATATATTTGTCTTTCAAAACGGCTGCCTCCTTTACATAAGTATTCATAATATTTTATCACACCTCAAGATAAAAATCAATATTTAGTAATAAAATATATGCGATTTTTTGAAATTGGTTTGATGTGATTCAAATTTTGATTTATCGGGGAGTTAGTTTTGTTGAATAACGGGTCGTCGGGGACGCCGACCCCTACAACTTTGTGCTTGTTTTACGGGGAAAAGCGCGAAGCTGATTAAAAGTTTTTTGCTTACTTTTTTTCAAAAAAGTAAGCGATAAATCCCAATTTATCTAAAAAGAGCAAACCGAAGTTTGCTCTTTTCTATTTCTTTCATATCTTCGTCCCCAAATCTCTTTCAAGCACGGAAATCCTCTTTTCGTGCTCGGCAAGTTCAGTATAGAAATGGTTGTTTTTATCAGATTGGCGCTCCATCGTTTCTTTAAGCTGAATCACCGCACTTTCAAGCTTTGCAAGTGTAGAATTGATTTTCACAACCACGTTCATCACGGCAATAAAGGCAGAAATTATACCAAAAACTCCAACTGCTATTTCCCACGTCATTTTTTCTCCTTTCTGGGCGATTTTTTGTTATTCCATATTAATTATAGCATATTTTTTATTCGCAGGGCGACAATTTTCTGTCAAAATGAAGTTTTTTTAATAAATTTGTTGACATTTTTTATTCGCTGTGTTATACTAATTCTCGATATGAAACGCCCTGACGGGAAGGAGTAATTCGGCACGAGCGCAAAGAGAGTGGACGGTTGGTGTAAGTCCATGGCAAAGGCAGAATGAAGTAGTCCCCGAGCGGTCCTTGTGAAACGGCTTTATATAAAGAAAGTAACAAGGAACGGCTATCTCCGTTAAAGATTTTGAGTGCGCATTCTTTTTCGAGTGCGAAATCAGGTGGTACCGCGTTCCCACGTCCTGATATCAGGATGGGGGATTTTTTGTTTTTTTAGATAAAAAATTATTTACATACATTAAGAAAGCGAGGTTCAAAAATGAACAGCTATAACGAGCTTCCAAAGACATATTCGCCCTCTGAATTTGAGGACAGAATATATCAAACTTGGTGTGACAAAGGTTATTTCACACCCGACAAAAACAATAATAATCCCAGTTTTTCAATCGTAATTCCCCCGCCCAACGTTACAGGTCAGCTCCATATGGGACACGCCCTTGACGAAACATTGCAGGACATTCTTGTTCGTTACAAGAGAATGCAGGGCTTTAACACACTTTGGGTTCCCGGAACCGACCACGCAGGTATTGCGACACAGATTAAGGTTGAGGAACGTCTTCGTGTTGACGAGGGTCTTTCTCGTTATGACCTTGGTCGTGAAAAATTCCTTGAACGCGTTTGGGGTTGGAAGGACACTTATGAAGCAAGAATTACAAGTCAGTTAAAGAAACTCGGTGCTTCTTGTGACTGGTCACGTCAGAGATTTACTATGGACGAGGGTTGTTCACACGCAGTACGCGAAGTGTTCGTAAACCTTTACAACAAGGGTCTTATCTACAGAGGTTACAGAATTATCAACTGGTGTCCCCGTTGCCTTACTGCCCTTTCCGACGCAGAGGTTGAATACAAGGATATGCCCGGTCACTTCTGGCACATCAAATATCCCATCAAGGGTGAGGACGGCTACGTTGAGGTTGCTACGACACGTCCTGAAACAATGTTTGGTGATACTGCAGTTGCAGTTAACCCTGAAGATGAAAATACAAAGCACCTTATCGGCAAAACTCTCATTTTGCCCATCGTAAATCGTGAAATTCCCGTAATCGCTGACGATTACGTTGAAATTGGTTTCGGTACAGGTTGCGTTAAGATTACTCCTGCACATGACCCCAACGACTTCCTTGTTGGTCAGCGCCACGACCTTGAACAGATTAAGGTTATGAATGACGATGCTACAATGAATGCATATGCAGGTAAATACGAGGGTATGGACCGTTACGCATGCAGAAAGGCACTTGTTGCCGATCTCGAAGAACAAGGTTTCCTTGTAAAGACAGTTGCACACGATCACAACGTTGGTGTTTGCTATCGTTGTGGTACAACAGTTGAACCTATGACAAGTGACCAGTGGTTCGTTAAGATGAAGCCCCTTGCAAAGCCCGCTATCGAGGCAGTTGAAAGTGGTGACATCAACTTTATTCCCGAAAGATTCTCAAAGAATTACTTCAACTGGATGAATAACATCCTTGACTGGTGTATCTCCCGTCAGCTTTGGTGGGGACACAGAATTCCTGCGTTCTACTGCGACTGCTGTGGTGAAATGACAGTTTCTAAAGAGGACATCACAACTTGTCCTAAGTGTGGTGGCGCAGTTCGTCAGGATGAGGACGTTCTTGATACTTGGTTCTCATCAGCTCTTTGGCCTTTCTCAACACTCGGTTGGCCTGAAAGCACAGAGGATCTTGCAAAATACTATCCCACAAGCGTTCTCGTTACAGGTTATGACATCATCACATTCTGGGTTTCTCGTATGATCTTCTCCGGTCTTGAGCATATGGGAAAAAAACCATTCTCTACCGTATTCATTCACGGTCTTGTTAGAGATGCTCAGGGTAGAAAGATGTCAAAATCACTTGGCAACGGTATAGATCCCCTTGAAATTATTGATAAATACGGTGCAGACGCGCTCCGCTTTGCACTTGCAACAGGTAACTCACCAGGAAATGATATGAGATTCTCTGACGAAAAGATTGAAGCTGCAAGAAACTTTGCTAACAAGCTTTGGAACGCTTCTCGTTTCGTAAGAATGAACCTCACAATCGACGAAATTAAGCTCCCTGAAGAAAGCAAGCTCGCGCTTGAAGATAAGTGGATTCTCACAAAGTTCAATGAGCTCACAAAGAGCGTTGTTACTAACCTTGACAGATTTGAGGTTGGCGTTGCTCTTGCTGAAATCTACTCTTTCACTTGGGATATTTTCTGCGACTGGTATATCGAACTTGCAAAGGCAAGATTCAATGAAAAGGAAACTGAAGCAAATCTCGTTTGTCAGAATGTAATCGCCTATATTCTCAACGGAACTCTCAAGCTACTTCATCCCTTTATGCCCTTTATCACAGAAGAAATTTATCAATCACTTCCCCACGACAAAGAAAGCATCATGATTGATAAATACCCTGAATATAATGAAACACTCTCCTTCTCTAACGATGCTGAAAAGATGACAAAGATTATTGATGCCATCACAGCAATCCGTACAAGAAGAAGCGAGATGAACGTTCCTCCTTCAAAGAAGGCAAAGGTATTTATTGAAACAAAATATACTGACATTTTCGGTGCGTCAAGTGAAGCATTCTTTGTTCGTCTTGCATCTGCAAGTGAACTCTGTGTTGCTGAAAAATTCGGTGGTGAAGTTAGTGCAGATAACTCCGTTCAGATTATCACCGATGCGGCTACAATCTATCTTCCCTTGTCCGATATCATCGACTTCGAAAAAGAAAAGGCACGTCTTGAAGGCGAAAAGACACGCCTTGAGGGTGAAATCGATAGAATTGTTAGAAAGCTTTCTAACGAGGGCTTCGTTGCTAAAGCACCTGCAGCGGTAGTTGAGGGTGAAAAGGCAAAGATGGCTAAATATCAAGAAAACCTTGACGGTGTTCTTGCTGCTCTTGCTAAATTGAATTAATCACTACAAATCCAAGCTCCTCGGAGCTTGGATTTCATTTAATACATTAATATGACATACCTTAAACATAGCTATCTTTCAATATCAGAAGATGAAAATTTTGTCATTCTTTTAGGATATAAATTAACGTTGACTAAAACCGAATATTTGATTTTAAAAGCGATTGTTAAAAGCAAAAATACCCCGATTTCCGCAGAACAAATATCTATTCAAACTTCTCTGGAATTATCAAAAGAAAATGTCGCTTTTCACATTTTTAATATAAATTCAAAGGCGAAACTAATTTCAAATAGAATATTAATAAAAAATATGGCGAAAACGGGATATTTTTTGGAGTAGATGATATAAAAATTGTTGACAATCTATTAATACTGTGTTATAATACAAGAGTAAATTGTGTAAATTTTTATTCGTTCGTTAATTTTGTTATTTTAGTCGTTTATATACAGAAAGGATTCAAGATGGAAATTGCAATTATAGCTCACGATATGAAAAAAGAACTTATGACACAATTCTGTATCGCTTACTGTGGAATTCTCAGCAAGCACAATCTTTGTGCAACAAGCATTACAGCGAAATATATTTCTGATGCTACCGGTCTTAAGATTGAAAAATTGCTTACAGGTGAACACGGCGGCGAACAACAGATTACTTCCCGTCTTGCATATAATGAAATCGACCTTCTTCTCAACTTTAGAGATACTCGTTCTTCATCAGCATATAATGAAGAAGAAGCCGAAATGATGAGAATGTGCGATCTTCACAATATTCCCGTTGCCACCAATATCGCAACTGCCGAAATTCTTGTTCAGGCACTTGACCGTGGCGACCTTAACTGGCGTGAGGTTTATAATCCTCGTTCCGAATACAACCGTAAAAGAAGTGGACTTTATTAATAGTTCTTTATATATTTGTTTTAATGCAAGGGACACGTTCCTCTGCAATATCTTGTTCAGAGAGAGAATGCTTGGCTGTGACATTCTTCAAGATGGCAGTTGTAATACCACCCGTGCGTCACGTTGAATACATTTGAAGTTAAAACTTCGGGTGGAACCGTGCAAAATTTTGTTTTTTGCACCCCGAATGGCTTTTGCCATTCGGGGTGTTTTTATTTTGATTATAATTATACAGGAGATACAAGTTATGAAAATCAAACTTCTTGATCTTTGCCTTGAATTTGATGCCCCCATCACAGTTTATGATGCCGCACGTTCTGCAGAGAAAATTGATCGCAGTGTTATCGCTGCAAAGGTTGACGGCAATGTTGTTGCTCTCAACTACCTTATCGAAAATGATGCTGAAGTTGAGCTTCTTACTTTCAAGGATGCCGACGGTAAGCACGTTTTCAATCACACCGCTTCTCATATCCTCGCACAAGCGGTTAAGCGCCTTTATCCCGAAACAAAGCTCACAATCGGTCCTGCAATCGAGAACGGCTTCTACTATGACTTTGATTCTGACGTTTCTTTCACTCCCGAAATGCTCTCAAAGCTCGAATCGGAAATGAAGAAAATCGTTAAAGAAAATCTTCTTATCACAAGACAAGAGCTTCCTCGTGCTGAAGCAATCGCTCTTATGAATGAAAAGAACGAGCCATATAAGGTACAGCTTATTGAAGAACTTCCCAAAGATGCTATCATCAGCTTCTATACACAGGGCGAATTCACAGATCTTTGCGCAGGTCCTCACCTTTTCTCAACCGGTGCAGTAAAGGCAATTAAGCTCACACAGTGCACAGGCGCTTATTGGAAGGGCGACCAGAAGAATAAGATGCTTCAGAGAATTTATGGTATCGCTTTCCCCTCTAAAGATGAATTGAATGCCTATGTAACTATGCTTGAAGAAGCAAGAAAGCGCGACCACAACAAGATTGGTCGTGAGCTTGAATATTTCACAACAGTTGACTCCATCGGTCAGGGATTACCCATCATTCTTCCCAAGGGTTCAAAGGTAATACAGACACTTCAGAGATGGATTGAAGATGAAGAACAGCGCAGAGGCTATCTTCTCACAAAGACACCTCTTATGGCAAAGCGCGACCTTTACAGAATTTCAGGTCACTGGGATCACTACCGTGACGGTATGTTCATTCTCGGCGATCCCGATGATGAAACAAAGGAATGTTTCGCACTTCGTCCTATGACTTGTCCTTTCCAATACCAAGTATATCTTAACAAGAAGCGCTCCTACCGTGACCTTCCTATGCGTCTTGGTGAAACATCCACACTCTTTAGAAATGAAGATAGCGGCGAAATGCATGGTCTTATCCGTGTTCGTCAGTTCACAATTTCCGAAGGACACCTTGTTCTTCGTCCCGAACAGCTTGAAGAAGAATTCAAGGGCTGCCTTGACCTTGCTCTCTACTGCCTTGAAACTCTCGGTCTTCTTGAAGACTGCACATTCCGTTTCTCACAGTGGGATCCTAAGAGAACTGATAAGTACGAAGGTACTGCAGAACAGTGGAACGAAGCACAATCCATTATGGAAAAGCTTCTTGATGCAAACATCGGTCGAGAAAACTACGTAATCGGTATCGACGAGGCAGCATTCTACGGTCCTAAGCTCGACATTCAGTGCAAGAACGTATTCGGTAAGGAAGATACAATCGTTACAATTCAGGTTGATATGCTTCTTGCAAAGAAGTTCGGTATGGAATACGTTGACTCCGACAATACACTTAAAACACCTTATATCATTCATAGAACAAGTATGGGTTGCTATGAAAGAACTCTTGCACTCCTTCTTGAAAAGTATGCAGGTGCTCTTCCCACTTGGATGGCTCCTGTTCAGGTTAAGATGCTTCCCATGGGCGATGCTCAGGTTGAATACTGTGATGAGCTTTCAAGAAAGCTCACTGCTCTCGGCATTAGAAATGAAGTTGATAGAAGAAATGAAACTATCGGCTATAAGATTAGAAATGCTCAGCAGGAAAAAGTTCCCTATATGCTCGTTGTGGGCGGTAAGGAGCTTGAAGCAGGCACAGTTGCAGTTCGTTCTCGCAAGGACGGTGACATCGGCACTATGACAGCCGACGAATTCATCTTGAAGATTGCAAAAGAAATTGCAGATAAGGCAAGATAATTTAATACAACTAAATGCACCTGTGAAATCACGGGTGCATTTTTATTTACATCTAAACGATAAATTGGGATTTATAGGGGAGTTAGAAAAAGTTAGTTTGTGTTTGGAACGGGAGGCGAAACGCCTCCCCTACAATGTATAATATTGTCTATTCGTAGGGGAGGGGTCTCCCCTCCCGCAATTTAAATTCAAACTATCTCC
>JAZKZP010000041.1:0-2503 GCA_045612715.1 Eubacteriales bacterium | reverse complement strand
CAACTTTTTAAGAAAATCATACCAAAGATGCTTTTCTTCGGGTGTCATTTCTTTTCTTAATTTTTGTGCCAATGGAACATAGTTTTTGTTGTGATAAATTGCCATAATATTTCTTTAAATTTATGTGCTATGTGAATTTGAGAAAGCCGTTTATATGTACTAATAGCGGTCCCCTCATCCACCGCAAGCGGTCCCCCTTCCCCTCAGGGGAAGGCAGAAATAATTGCACAAACTCTAATTTTGAATTATTAAATCGGTTCTTAAGAATTCAAAAGACACAAATTGACCTATATTTATATCCTTTGGCACTTGAGAATCGAGAGCAAAAATGCAATCTTCAAATTTGATTTTATTATTTCCTAAATATTTTCCAATAACTCTATACGAAAAATATCCTTCTTCTGTTTTTTTAATTGAATATTGTTCTTCTTCGTTTAAAAAAATATTTTTGGCATATAGTGTGGAAAATTCTGCACTTTTCAAACCATTTATCTTTTGATCGTTGATTGGATATGCATAACAACAAAAGTTGCCAAAAGAAGTTTGAACTGAAATCTCGAATTCGTATTCATCGTATTGGATAATTGATAATTTCATATTAATTTACTTTTTGTTAGTTGGTTTCTTTTTCTTCTTTTTGTTAGTTGAAAAGCCGAATTTACCTATTTTTTTGCCGAGTTCGTAATATTCGCCGTGCATATATGAAATGAGATTGGCCTTTTCAAAGTGCATTTTGCCTTCTTTGTCGAACAAATCCTCGTCAACGTTGATGCAAAGAATGTCCGCCATAAACATATCGTGCGAGCCGAGTGGAATAATGTCGGTTACACGACACTCAATGGAGATGGGGCACTCTTCTATCATTGGGCAATCGACCTGTGAGCCTTTGATTTTTGTCAACTTGCACTTTTCGAACTTATTGACCTTTTTGCCCGTGTAAATTCCGCAATAATCTGCCTCTTTTGTGAGTTGAGATGGAGTGAGATTGATAATAAACTCACCCTTTTCCTTAATCATTTCATAGGAATGTCTTGTCGGGCGCACGGAAATGTACGTTTTCGGGGGGATAGTGTTCAAAATTCCCGTCCAACCGATAGTGATGATGTTGGAGTTTTCCATATCACCGCAAGTAACCATCGTTGGCGGAAGCGGAGCAAGTAGTGCACCGCCTTTTAACGTTCTTTTTGCCATTATTCTGTGATTTCTTCAATAGTAGTGATAACTACGTCTTTTCTGGGGCAGTCCTGATACATCCACATTTTAATTGTTGTGGGAACGTTTGCAATTTTGTCAACAACTTCAAGTCCCTCATAAACCTTGCCGAAAGCTGCATACTGACCGTCGAGATGGGGTGCGCGTGCATGCATGATAAAGAACTGTGAGGATGCAGAGTTGGGGGCACTTGTTCTTGCCATAGAGAGAACACCTCTTTCGTGCTTGAGGTCGTTTTTAACACCGTTTGCACGGAATTCGCCCTTGATGGATTTTGCTTCTTTCTGGTCGAAATTTGCGTCAAAACCGCCACCCTGAATCATAAATCCGGGAATAACACGGTGGAAGATGAGTCCGTCAAAGAATTTTGCACGAACAAGGTCCATAAAGTTTTTAACTGTGATAGGAGCAACTTCGGGATAAAGCTCTGCGCACATCTCACCGAAGCCCTCTACTTTAATTCTAATTTTTGGATTGCTCATTTTTGTTTCTCCTTATATATTGATTTCATTAATTTTATCTTCGTAAGCAAGCGCGAAAAGCTCGTTTATGCGGTCTTTTTTGCACTTGAGGTAGAGATATCCGAAAAGTGCTTCCATACCTGTTGCCATGCGATATTGACCAACGGTCGCACTCTTTGGAGTGTTGGTGTGACCGATGTTTCTTCCTCTGCGATAAGCGGCGTTTTCCTCGTCCGTGAGGACGTCGAATATTTTCATCATTGCGTCCGCCTGCGCCTCTGCCTTGACAAATAGAAGGGCAGTGGAGTTCAAATTTTTAGCGGAAGAAACTCCTTTTTTGACAAGTGTTTCACGCACGCAAAGCTCGATTATACTGTCGCCGAGATACGCAAGTGCAGCAGTACTGATTTCTTCAATGGGTTTTTCCATTTTGCTACCTCTTTTCTAAACGAATAATATCCTATTTTAATAATAACATAAGCGCAAGAGATTGTCAAGTTTCACTTTCAATTTTTGATTTGTCGCGCACATTGTTCGCACTCACACACAGGTTGTTTCGTCCACCTTTTCACTTTTTGATTTTGCGTTAGCAAATGTCTGACGTAAGTCAGGCAAGAAAGAAGGTGCCTCTGCTTTCAAAGAAAAAGTGGATAAAAGATGAGCGCTCGCTATAGTTAGTGGCTCTATCTTTAGATACGAAAACTTGTTAGACGCTTTTTCTTTTGAGGAAGTAGCCCCAAAGAAAAAGCTTTGCAAAAAGAAAAGGGCGATGCGCTCGAGCCGCGCGGCTCTGCTACGCGCAGGGCGCCACCTTTGAAAAGGTGGACGAA
>JAZKZP010000040.1:0-20310 GCA_045612715.1 Eubacteriales bacterium | reverse complement strand
GTCGCAAGTACGGGTGTGACACATGCGCTCACCATCATTACTATTGCCATTACCAAAACAAGAACTCTTTTGAGTTTCATAATGAAATCCTTTCCGATATAAGAACCTGCACTTATATCATTGAATTTAATATTGATATATTTTTATAGAGTCAATTGGCTATAAAGAGTGAAAAACCTTTATCGTTATTCCAAGTCAACCAAATTCGTCCAATTTTATATAATAGAATTACCCAAGTATCTCTTTCTGCCAAGCAAGATAGTCGAAATACTTATATTCTCTCTCGAGTTTTCTATAGTCATTCTTACCCATAGCAGTAAGGGGAACTTCATCTACACACATAATCGCAACGGGGCGTCCGCGCTGTTCGAGGTGTTCTTGACAACTGTTGTAAATTTCCTTAGCAATTTCATCTCTACGAGAAGCAGGAATATTTGCATTGAGTTCAACAACTGCCATAGGGTATTGTCCCTGCATACGTTCGCGGTCATCAACAGCAATAACTGAACAGCTGTGAACTGCGGGATGCTCTGCTATAAAGCTTTCGATTGTGATGGGGAAAACTTTATGTCCGTCAAATCTTGTAATCATTCTCTTAACACGGCCCTTGATGTAAACGAAACCGTCCTCATCAATAGAACCAATATCACCGGAGTGAATCCAATATTGACCATCAGCATGCAAACGTTTAACGTGGTCTGTTTCAGCCTGATTGTTGAAATATCCCTTCATCATAGAAGGACCTGTCATACAAACTTCGCCTTCTTCATTATATCCAAGTTCTTCACCTGTTTCAGGATCGAAAATAGCAACTGTTGTAGTAAGGCAAGGAATACCAACACTCTTTCTCTTATATCTATCGTTTACACAGAAAGTAGCTGCAGCAGAAACTTCACTCATACCGTAACCCTGGCACAAAGGATATCTCATGTTATGTTCCTTCATAAACGCGTCAAGCTTTGCTTCAAGACCTTCGTTCATAGAGTCACCACCTGAACCAAGTGTGTAAAGTTTAGAAAGGTCCATCCCCTTAACTTCTTTGCTATCGATAAGAATTTCATAGAAAGCAGGAGTTGCAATCATATGATTGGGCTTATATTTCTTAATATATTCACCCATCTTAAGAGGATAGAAACGAGGAATAAGAGCAAGCTCAGTATCAATTGTCAAAGGCATGTGGATGCCGCAGCAAAGACCGTATGATGAGAAGATGGGCATAATTCCAAGAAATCTATCTCCACCTTCATGAATGATACCTGCATGAATAAAGTTAAATGCAGTTGCGTTGATAGAATCGTTTGTAAGCATAACGCCTTTAGGGAAGCCTGTAGTACCGCCTGTATATGTAATAGCGGCTGTTGCATCTCCATCGTAGTCTGCTTCGTGAGCAACTCCGTCTTTGGCGCACTTAATAAAAGATTCCCAACTCATAATACCACCCTGACCGTATGGAATACGACTGGTTGTAGCAATTTTGAGCGCCAATTTCTTAATAGGGGGCAATGATGTGCCCGCTGTTTGAATAACGATATGCTCTTGTTTGATATCGTTGTGAATTTTTGCAACCAAAGGATAAGACATATCTATTGCGATAAGCATTTTTGAACCGGATGATTTAATCATTCTTGTAATGCTATTTGCATCAAGTCTTGGGTCGATTGCATTAAGTGTAGCGCCAATTTTGTTAAGCGCATAGAATACCATTATTGATTCGGGTGTTGAAGCGGAAAGCAAGGACACAACGTCACCCTGCTTAATTCCAAGTGCTGCAAAAGCATCAGCAACCTCGTCAATTTTTGCAATAAGTGTCTTAACTTTAATTTTAGCTCCGTAGTAGTAAATAGCCGTATGATGAAGTCTATGTTTGTTTGTTTCTTTAAGATAGGAATAAACCTTCATTCTCGGGAATTGCGCAGTCCTTGATTCTTCAGGAAAGTGCTTCATCCAAGGCTTTTCCACACTAATTTTTCTTTTTTCCATGTTACTTTATTCTCCTTTTATATTCTTATGCGAATTAAGCAAGTAAATAGTCAAGTCTAAAAGCGAATAACATCGATACCATTTATAAATTGACATACTACTCGATGTTAGATAGTTTATTATACAACATTTACACTAATTTGTCAAGACAAATTGACAAAAAAACAATTCCACAAAATGACCAATATATATAATGTATGAAGGATTTATAATTTACCCATAAAATTCCATGCAAAAAGCCACACCAAAACAAAGCGATTTGATGCGGCTGTATTGTTATTTCTTTTTAAATTGCTTTTTATCGTCTCTTGGCTTGTAATATTGATACAAATTACAAGGAATCATTCCGTTATAGAGCTTTCTTACCTTGTCAGCTCGTCTACCATAGCATCTTTCAAAGCTCTCCATTGAAGTTAATACATATATTTGCCACGGATAAAACGTTTCAAAATTTTTACCGATTTCACGATAAAGCTGCTCTGCTTCACGAGGTGTCATAAGTCGTTCACCGTATGGTGGATTGCAAATTATCGTTCCTCGTCTATCAGGCTTCTCAATTTTACGCGCATCGGCAGTAAAAATGTTCAAATAATCAGTAACTCCGGCACGAAGCGCGTTTTCATAAGCAATATCGGTTGCTTCTTCGTCAATATCCGATGCAAATATCTCGAAATCAATGTCTTTAGATACTTTTGATCGTGCTAATTCTTTTTCTTCGTTCCACATTTGAGGAGTAATCAAGGGGAATTTTTCCGATATAAATTCTCTATTCATTCCGGGAGCTATGTTCGCCAAAATCATTGCGGATTCAATTGCAATCGTGCCCGATCCACAAAATGGATCCCAAATAAGCACATCCTTTCGAGGTCTGCTTGTCATAGCAAGTGCCGCCGCGAGTGTTTCGCGAAGCGGTGCCGCAACAGATGCGGGGCGATATCCCCTTTTATGAAGGGCAACTCCACTTGTATCAATCATCAATGATGCCCTATCTTTAAGAATAAAAAACTCAATTTGATATTTAATTCCACTATTCTCCGTAAACCAGGAAACACCGTATTTCTCAGACAATCTCGCTACCACAGCACGTTTTACAATGCTCTGACAATCGGGAATGGAGTACAGCTTACTCTTTATTGCATGCCCCTTAACGGGAAATTCATCGTAGCGAGATATAAATTTTTCCCAAGGAAGCGCCTTCGTTCCTTCAAACAAATCATCAAAAGAATAGGCATTGAATTCACCAAGTTTTATAAAAATACGTTCCGCCAAGCGCAAATTAATATTTGCACGCGCAACATCTTGCAAAGTTCCCTCAAAAGTCACTCTGCCATCAATTGTTTCTATTCTTTTGCATCCAAGGGCATCAATTTCCTCGCCCAAAAACTTTTCCAACCCAAAAAGACAGGTCGCAACAAGCTGTAATTTCATTTTTATATATCCTTTACTTATAAATTGGGATTTGTCTATTAGTTACTTTTCTTTTATAACGGGTCGTCGGGGACGCCGACCCCTACTGCTTTGCACTGATATTATTGGGGAAAGCGCGAAGCTGATTAAAAGTTTTTTGCTTACTTTTTTTCAAAAAAGTAAGCGACAAATCAAAATTTTAAATCAATTAATTATAAACCAAACTTGTTGTTTTGTCAATATTGATTGCGCGTTTCTCTATAAATTCCGCACGAGCGACAACGCTGACATCTTCAAGCTTGATTAAAAACTTTCTGCCGATTACATCTTGAATTTGAAGTTTATTTGCAATGCTTACATATAAAAATTCGCCCACACAAATTAGGTTTTCTCCACAAAATATATTTTTAAGTGCAAAATTCCCTTCTCCCCTATCATACATTTTGATTTCTTTCAGCCTTACGCCACCCGAATATATGCGCACAACCGTCCCAAGAGGAGTATTAAAAAATTCAACATTTCCAACTCCAAGTTCAGTCGGAAATTCAATTCTTACTATCGGATATCTGTCTCGAAGCAACATTTTGTAAAATTCTTTTTTATCTAAAATAGCCATTATCCTAATATTTTTCCTTTCAATTAGTCCTTATCAATATATGCCAAACGCACCACATTAATGACTAATTCTAACAAGAAAAACAAAGTATTAGCATTACATCACTTCAAATATATTGGATTATTCAATTATTTATATATTGCAGAGCATCGTTCAAGCCAAAGAAACTTAGCACAAAAATAAAAGACACCCATTCGGATGCCTTTTATATTAGATATTAGTCAGCGTATACGCTAACCTGTTTCTTTGTCTTTGTCTTGTGCTCAAACTTAACTCTACCGTCGATGAGTGCGAACAATGTATCATCTGTACCGATACCAACGTTGTTACCGGGATGAATAGCTGTTCCTCTCTGTCTAACGATGATGTTACCAGCAACTACGTGCTGACCGTCAGCCTTCTTAACGCCAAGGCGCTTGGATTCACTGTCACGGCCGTTCTTTGTAGAACCAACACCCTTTTTATGAGCAAAGAACTGCAAACTAAGTCTTAACATTTCTTTATTCCTCCGTACTTTAAATTTGTTTGACCTTATTGGTCGTTGTCGGACGGTTTTTCATATTCCTTATCGATAACCTCAACTTGAAGATAATCATAATATTCTTCCATAAGGTCGTTAAGTTGGATACAATAAGCCATAAACAAACCACTGATTGCATATCTCTTTCTCTCATCCTCCTCAAATTCAGGAAGAGCGGATTTAGACTGCACCATGATTTCAGTTGCTCCCTCGTCTATTGTATAGTCGAGCTCGCCCGCGTAAACCACGTTGATTGAATTGATAAGCAACATAGTCATTGATGAAAGCGCTGCGCACAAAATGTCGTAACCCTCATCGCCATAGCCTGTGTGTCCTGTTTCACGGAATCCGTAAAAAATACCGTCATTTCTAAAAAAAACTACTTTTGTCATATCTTATGACCCTTTTTGAAAATTAACCGTTGATAGCTGTGATCTGAACCTTAGTATAAGGCTGTCTGTGGCCAATCTTCTTCTTTTCGTTCTTCTTGGATTTGTACTTGAGAACATAAATCTTCTTGCCCTTACCGTTCTTAAGAACGTTTGCAGTAACTGTAGCGCCTTCAACGTTGGGAGCACCAACCTTGAATGTTTCGCCATTGGACAAAGCCTTTACACAGTCAAAAGTAACTGTTTCTCCTTCGTTAACGTCGAGCTTCTCGATGAAGAGAACGTCGCCCTCGCTAACCTTGTACTGCTTTCCACCTGTCATGATAATTGCGAACATGGAAGTAGCACCTCTCTTTCTTATAGACTCGCTAAGGCAGGGGTGGCTCGAATAAATTCGTCCACTCTCTACGACCTGACATTATGCGGCATATTATTGTATCACATTATATAGTGTTTTGTCAATAGTTTTTTTAAAAATTTTATTTTTGAACAAAAACAACAAAACAGGACGATCTCAAAAAGCATTCGTCCTGTTTTGGCACGCCATATTGGAATCGAACCAACGGCCTTTCGCTTAGGAGGCGAACGCTCTATCCTACTGAGCTAATGGCGCATACAAAAGCAATAATATATTACCATATAGCAAGACAAAAATCAAGTCATATAATGATTTTTATATACAATTTCTATTCGTTATACAATATTCATGAATATTGTGTGTGTTTATGCACATTATTCGCGCTTTTATTCATTATTTACTAATTTTTATTAATTTTTCTTTAAAATTATTGCCAAAATCAAATATTTATGGTAAAATAAAGTCAATGACGCAATTCATTGACAAAATATTATCAAGAATGAGGTCTGATTATGATCAAAAATAAATCCAATATGATTGTTTACCGATTCGCACAAGTTATATCTAATATTGTGGCAAAGGTCGTATTCAAAAGAAAATATTTAAGAAATGAAATAAAAAATAAAAAGGGGCCTATGGTTATCGTGTGCAACCATCAGGCTGCGCTTGATTTTACTACGCTGATTGGCGCAACTAAAGAGCCAATTTCATTTGTGGTGAGTGACTCTTTCTATAACACACTCCCCTTCAAAAAAGCTATGGATCAAATCGGTGTTATCCCCAAGCAGCAATTTCAAACCTCGATTAAAGAAATTATGCTTATGCGTAACGCGATAAAGAATGACGAGATTCTTGCGATATATCCTGCGGGACTTATGTGCGAAGACGGTCTTTCCACACCAATTCCCCACGCAACCTATGAGTTTCTTCAGTGGCTTGGCGCGGACATCTATGCCGCAAAAATTTCGGGCTCATATTTCTGCACCCCCAAATGGAGCAAAAAAGTGCGTCCTGGAAGAACTTATCTTGATATTTACAAAATAATAGATAAAGATGAACTCAAAGAAATGTCAAATGAGAAAATAAAAGAAACGATTGACGGTGCTTTGTTATTCGATGCTTATCAAGAACAAGAAGAACATAAGCTTTGGTACTATGGTGGTAGCAATATCAAAGGACTTGAAAACGTTCTTTATATTTGCCCCAACTGCAAAAAAGAATTCACAATTGAGGCAAAAAACAAAAAGACTCTCTATTGTACCGAATGCGGATTTGAGCACAAATCTGACAAATACGGATTTTTGCACAATAAGGGTGTGGGCGAAGAAATACGCCACGTTTCTGACTGGTCGCAGCTTGTTTATAACCAAGTTAAAAGCGAAATAGAAAGTGGAACGCTCACCGAAATTTCAACAAAAGCTACAATCCAAACCATCGACTATAAAAAGAAAAAATACGTTGATGTCGGTTATGTTTATCTAACATTAACCCCTCAAAAATTCATAATTGATGGTCCAATTAATTGCAAACGCCAAAAGCTTGAAATTCCGATTTCTCAATTCGCTTCTCTTCCCTTTAAACCAGGTTGCAGAATTGAAGTTCAGCACAACAAGACCACCTATAGATGTGTTCTTGATGACGGAAAGCTCGCTATGAAGTTTGTTAATATGGTCAAAGTTTTTTACGAAATAAATCATAACAAATAAAATAAAAAGCTCAATGCCATGCATTGAGCTTTTTTGATTAACAATTTTTCATAAGGCGAACGTAAAATTCAACACTCTTTTTAATTGTATCAAGAGGAATTCTTTCGTTATTGCCGTGAATTGTGGCTCTTTCTTCGCTTGTAAGAGCCATAGCAGAAAAGCGATAAACCTTATCACTAATTCTACTCCAATGCTTTGCATCGGAGCAAGCAAACATAAGATATGGCGAAACAAGGGTATTATCCCAAGTTCCCTTCACAGCATAAACAATCTTCTTCCAAGCTTCGCCACCAACAACGGACGTGGGAGATGGTTCTTCGCCTTCAAGAACAGTAAGCTGAATATCCTTATCCTTAATTTGCTTTCTTAAATAAGCCTCGGCACTTGCCTTGCTCTCACCCGGAATAAGTCTGAGGTTTGCACACATAGTGGCATTAGGTGGAATAACATTAATTCCCTTTGAGCCCTCCATCTGTGTAAATGAACAAGTTGTTCTAATAAGTGCATTAAGCTCACCGCCACTCATCTTACCTATAAGAGAAAGAACAGGGCCAAAGAGCCAAAGATTTGCAAAAATCAACTTATAAAAGAAGTTAGAATGACGCGCAAGTGTATCAAACATTGCAGCAGAAACTTTTGAAAGTCGATACTTAAAGGGATGGTTTTCAATTCTCACACACGCAGCACTAAGGCGACCAATGGGTGTGTGGGGCTTGGGTGAAGATGAATGTCCACCGTTACCTGTGAATTTCAGTTCGACATTAAGCATTCCCTTTTCAGCAATACCGATTAGCGCACAAGGTGTATGAACGCCCGGGAAAACGTGATTAACGACAGCTCCGCCCTCATCAAGAACAAGTGCAGGGTCAATTCCGCGTTCTTTAAAAAGCTTAATAATTTGTGGCTGTCCCTCTCCGTTGATTTCTTCGTTACCCGAAAATGCAAGATAAATATCATTTTGGGGAACAAATCCATCGCCAAGCAACTGTTCAAGCGCCTGCATTGAGGCGTTCAAGGTTGATTTTGTATCAAGAGAGCCACGTCCCCAAAGGAAACCGCCCTCAATATCGCCACAGAAAGGAGCTTTTGACCAGTCCTTTTCCTCAACGTCAACAACGTCAAAGTGAGCAGTAAAAACGGAAGGAGATTTTGAAGATTTACCCTTGAGATGATAAAGAATTGCTCTGTCAGAAACTCTTTCAAAGGTACAATTCTTATATATTAACGGGAATTTTTCGGGCAAAAGAGAGATAAAACGCTCAAATTCAGCATCATCTTCTTGTGCTCTGTCACGATGAGATATAGTTTTGCATTTCACCATATCTGAAAGATCGCGTGCTGCCTTATCGACATCGACCTCGATATTTTCAATTTCTATCGCTTCATCCTTTTTAGGCACAAAAAGTAATGTTTTTATAAGTGCTATCGCAAGAAGAAGCGCGATAATTCCTAAAACGATGTACAAAGCAATCATTAGTTATCTCCGCTCGCTTTTCTTTCTTTGTTATAGAGAATTCTTGAATAACAAAGTGTAATTACCATACTAACAGGAATCATAATTCCTACCATACCTGCGTTAAGATATGGAACAAACACAAACAAAAGAAGCATAAGTGACATAGGCAATACTGCAATCTTGAAGTATCTTGACAAGTAAACAACACCAAGACCACCAAAAAGTGCAGGAAGCACATTGTCAAAAGCATAAGTCATCTGAGGGAATTTTTCCATCAAGCCAAGCAAGGGGATAATCAAAATTACACCAACAAGAATAATCAAGATCGTCATTATTGAAGATGTAGCTATAGCAATGGTAGAAATAACCTCGCCCTCGTCACTATCTGCCTTAACATCTGCCTTTTCCATAGCATCAAGTGCACACGGAACCTTAAGAGATGTAAGATTACCTGTAACAAAGCTAAGATATGTACCACCAACACCAAGCATAGGAGTATAAGTAATAACTTCAATGATACCAACAGGCCAGAAGGTAACAGCCACACCAAAAAGACCAGCTAAAAATACGCCGAAATCAGGCCAAGCATTAAAAATTATAGCCAAAGCAAAGGGAAAAGCAAAAACCATCGTGCAAGTAATAACCGCCCAAATTCTTCCCCATTTGTGCATTTTATTAATGTAATCCATATCGTACCTCCTTATCCCTTAATGAGTATAGAAATCGGAATTGCCAAAGCCATACTTCCTATCATAGAAATAGGAAGAGCATAGTCATTGAGCCATTTCCATTTAAACTTCTTAAGAAGAATACCGCAAATACCCATAAGCGCCGCAGAAATTATCAAAACGAACACGGGAATCCAGTGCTCTATTTGATAGTGGAATGCCAACACCTTTGCACCGTCAATCTCTTCAAACACAAGACCGAGATCACAAACGATATATCCAAGGAACGTTGAAAGCATACCAACAAACATTGAGGTCATAAGGTAATCCATCCATTTTTTGTCCTTATCCTTGATTTTCATCATACCGCCTGTTATTTTTTTGCAGGTAATGGGAGCAACAATAAGACTGGCTGCAATACCAAAGGTCATTACAAATGCAACCGTAACGTACTGTGTTGCATTGGTCACCTTATCAACTCCAAGAGCTGCAAGTGCCTGCTCTGCGGCGGGTAATTCGTATGTAACCGCACCGATAATAGAAAGTCGTAACCAAGGAAGCGCAACGCCAAGCATATCAACAAGTGAAACAACACCCATAAAGATTGCAACTGCGGGAGCAATAGTAAATATTGCAGATCTTTTAATTGTATCATTCAATACAGATCTTTCAATACCCAACTCACATCCTCTCTTGTATGCCTTAACAAGAAAGAACAGCGATTGAGCAACAACCACACCAAGTATCACAGCGACAATCGCAAAGATAATTGGACTATTTAATGAAAATTCAAGCATAATATATCCTCCTTTGAATTTATCATCTATTATTATACTACATTTTTAATATTTTTCAAGTATATTCGCAATTTTTGGTTAAAAATGCAAAAATTATTCATTCAAAGTAATAAGGACTTGCAAAATTGCAAGTCCTTTAAGTTTTATTTTTCTTGTGTTTCTTTGTTAATTTCTTTTTTAGCAGATTTCTTCTTTCGAATAATTATAAACAACAAAGCCACAATGCCACAAGTTCCCAAAACAGTTCCAAGAATAAAGAGTTCGATTTTAATTGGAGGATCTGGAATAATAACAACTTTTGTTTCTGTGTATCCACATGATTCACAAGTTCTTACTTCTGATCCATCCTCGCATTCAACCCATGGCCCAAAGATATGTCCATAGTCAAAACGCAAATCACCACACTTGTTACAAGTATCATCCTCACATCCATCATATTCGTGCTCGCAAAGAACGTTAACGTAACGAAGCATCTGCTCTGCTATTTCCTTGTGCCCTTCAGCACTAATATCGAATTCACTTGAATTGCCGAAATAAAGTGAGAAGAAGCCAAGCATATCAATGCTTTTGTTTTCATTTGATGACTGATAAATCGTCTTTACGCTTGGAAGGTAAACAAATGCCGTGTTATCATAGAAATAGAATTGAGCAAAGCGCTTTGCAGTAGAAGCCATTACAAGTCCTTCAAACAAATTACCCGCATCAAATTCAGCCCCACCGAGATTCACTTTAACTCCATTCAAGGGGTTGAAATGTCCCAAAATAATTATCTTGGTTTCGGGATGATTTTCATTAATATAAGAAATAAGCTTTTCTGATTGAACAGTATATTCAACGTAATTGTAAATATAGGATTCCATTGCAAACACCAAAGCATCAACAATAGGAATTTCAATAGTCAAAATCGCACTGTCACCGAGAAGTCCGCTGAGGAATTCAGGGTTACCAAGCATTCCGGAAACAGGAGTACCCGCAGCAAGTGAACTTCCGTTTTCCGCAATCCATTCTGCCATATCAATTTCAATCACATAGTTTTCAAATCCAAGAGTTTCTATCATAGAAGCTCTGATCTTTGCTTTCAAAAGTTCAACGTACACAATCTGCTCGTCATTCAAAAGCTTTGACCAATCAAGCTCTTCCATCGTCTTGTCTGCCAAGCCGTATGTTACCAAAAGCTCATCAATGGTAGAATTTGCTTTGTTCAAGAAGGTTGGCTTCAATTCCGCGATAACCTTATTAAAAAATACATTCTTGCTACCGACCTGATCAAGCACCGATGAAATAAAATCATTAATAGTTGCACGGGCATCAACAGAAATGTATTCAGCAAGATAGCCACTCAACTGATTCATCATAAAATCAAGCATATCCGCTTCATCAAAGCCAATACTCACCAAATCAGCCTTGCTAATTTGATCGTAGTCAATGTCATCAAAGTTAGTAAATCCAATTTGATTTTGGGAAAGTCCCAAGCCGTTTGCAAAAATCTTGGCATAATCCATATTGTTATCGCCTATTGCCACATAATAAGAATCTTCAGTTGGCAAATAGTCAACACTGAATTTATCATCAATAACGTCCTGACCCGTAACTCCTTTAGTATAAGCTATCCAAATTTTTTCGCTTATAGTCTTATATCCGTTTGCGTTGGGATGTGAAAACACCGTACTACCAAACTGCATATACAAAGCGGTTGTGAATGAAGTTTCAAGAATTTCTATCGAAAGATTCTTTTCTTTAGCTACAGTTGCGAAAAATCCGTCAGGATATTCATTGTTCAAGTCGAAGGTATAGTTTGAATTTGAAATAAGCTTTTCTATAGCACCGTTAATGTTTTCTAAAACAATTGCATTAACATCGACACCCATAACTGTCGCTGCACCGAGCATTGTAAAGTCGATAATTTTGGGCTTTGCACCCTCGCGCAATACCTCTGCAGTAACGTCATAAGCTAAGTTGAGCATTTTAGTGTACATTTCATAAGCTTTTTTATCTTCGCCTGAAAGTCCACCGTTTATCCCTTTTTCAAAAAAATCCTTAAGAGGAGTGCCGTCCTTCCACGTTACCACGGGATATTCAACGGGATTTTTAACATCATAATGGAATCCGTAATGGAAAGCACAGAGTGAATCCATACTTACTTCGTCTTTTTGTGAGGCATCAATATTTACAAGTCCCTTTTCACTCATCAAAACAGCAAATTTTTGCTGAATACGAGTCTTTATATAAAGAGTGCCATCATAAGTGTCAAAACAATCCTTCATATTTGTATTTATTGAAGAAGGATTACCGTTATATGCGCCAATTTCATCCAAGAAAAATTCAGTTCTTCCGTTTGTGCTAACGTCAGCATAAGAATATCTTGAAGCATATGGAGATAGTGTGGCTGTGTAGATATTAGCAGCATCAATCACAAGGCCAAATATATCTCCAAAAGGAATTTTAACAGTTGAAGCGGGAAAAACCACTTCAAGGTCACGCATCATATTTTGAATGCTAACTACCACAACATCAGCATCCGGATTAAGTGTGTATATTTCTTTCATTGTTTCATCAAAATTCACACAATATCCCACGAGTGCATATGCAAGTGTATCAGCAAATTTTCCCAAGGTATCTGTCGAAATAACACTATCGTCGACGTTATTATTCACAATATTCAAAATGTAATCTCTTGCAGCATCATAATACTTATCAGCATCAGGACTAATTGCAGAAAGATCATTTGAGAAAATCCCCTCCGCAAGAAGATTGAGCATATATGTACCAAAATTATTCATACCGATATCAACGGTAATGAGATTTGCATCTGCCACCTTATCTTGAGTCACCTTGCGCAAGGTTGCAAGCAATTCTTCAGGGGTGGGATCGTGATCATAACCCTCAACTCCCTTTTCGGCAAGCAAGTTCCACTCGTATAGTGCGGCGCCATAATACCAATTACTACTCACACCGTCACCATTGGTGTCATAAACCCAAGTATCAGTATACGAATCCCCCATATAAGAATCATCTAACAAAAAGTGAAGTTCCTCAGCTCTCCAGCTACTCATGGCTATTTGAGAAAGGTTGACATTATAATTTTTGCTCAATGCATCTCTTATAAGTGTGGTATATGAGCCAGGAGTATCCATCTCATATCCATATCTATTGTCCGTAGTTTTTTCAAACGGTGCTTCATACACGTTTTCAAAATTGTAACCGTGTATGCCATAGCCATTAACGTTTGATGCACCCAAAGCGACGTAATTAAAATTAGGTTTTTCAGATGTAGCTTTATTTTCATTAAGAGCTGATACAACTATGCCTGCACTTGAACTCAAAACACTCAAACAAAGCGACAAAGAAAGGACCATTGATGACATTTTTTTAATAAGATTTTTTAGCATTATTGAATTCCTTTCAAATGTAAAATACAACATATGGTTTTATTATACATTAATGTTACTACATTGTCAACACTTTAACAAATAATATAATATAGAATAATATAAAATAATGTAGAATAATGTAATATAAAACAAGAAAACCTCTCAAAAAATTGAGAGGTTTTCGATTATTTTATAAATTTTATGCGCCCTGGCTTTCACCTGTGATTTTGAACACTACATCAGTAAATTCAATAACTGTACCGCGGTTTGCAAACATACCAACGTACATATACTGTGTATCAACTGCGAAGAAATCAAAGTCAACATGAGTTTCGGTATATGTCTGTCCAGCATAAACTACTGTTACAGTTACACTTTGACCAACTCTTTCAATGCTCATTGTGAATGTATCATCCACTGCCGCAAGAGATGAAACTGTTCCCTTACCTTTATTAAGAGTAGCATTTTCACGATAGAAATTAGCTGTCATAGAAGATGCGTCACAAAGGAAACCTGCAGTTACATAGTTTGTATTGATTGAACCATTTGCACTCTGACCAATAACACAGTCATCACGAAGCATAAGTCCAAATCCAGCTTGCTTTGTTGAGCCTGTATAAATAACCTTTCCGGTTACAACAAGTTTAAAATTCTTGTTTGCTTCAACTTGACGGAAAGCAAATGAGAATCCGTCATCAGCATTCTGGAATTTACCCTTATTGCTTCCACTATCAAGATGCTGACCAACATGGAATACGCCCTTGCTAACTTCTTTAGCAATATATCCATTCGAGGACGCGGATTGAGGATTTCCACCCGTATTGCCGAATGCAGTTCCATACCAACCATAAGTTATAGTTGAAAAATGATCGGGAGCATTATAGCCATTAAGGTTAGGGGCGGTATAATCCGGCACCTTGTAATTAGGATTAGCCACAAGATCTGCCTTTGTGGGCTCTGTAATATCGGGAAGAACATATCCACCGATGCCATCAAATTCTGACAACTCGGATGCAAACAAATATGCCACAAATTTCGCGCCATAAATATTAAGGTGAGTTTTATCAACAGTTGCAACGTCGGGCACGATAGTTGTTCCGTCAGTATCATATTTACCAACAATCATAGCATGATAATAGCAAGCTTCTGCAAAGCCGATTTCTTCATATTTGTTTCTTGTGAGAGTTGTAAGATCAATAACGTCAACACCATAAACTTCACCAAGCTCACGGATAGCTGCAGCATAGTCGCCACTTGCTGTAACATGACCTTCATTGCCTGTATAATCATCCTTGCTCTGTGCACGAACTATAGGTGTACAAAGAATCGGGATAGCGCCCTTTTCTTGTGCGAGCTTAATATAATATTCATAAAGGTGATATCCAAAAGAAGCAGGATCAGTATAAGGAAGGGATGCATTTGTAAATCTTGCCGCATCATCACTCTTTTCATCATTGTGACCGAAACCGATAACAAGAATGTCGCCTTCTTTTAATGAATTTTTAAGTGTTGTATAATTCGATTCACTCAAAAAGCTCTTTGAGCTTCTGCCCGAAAGCGCAAGATTTTGAACAGTTACCTTGTCAGAAAGATAATTTTCAATTTGTGTTCCGTATCCGTATCTTGGATAGAAATAATCGTCCGCAAATGAGGCAACCGTTGAGTCACCAACGAGATACATTGTTATTTCCTTGAGTTCCACGGGGTCCTCCTTTTTAGTTGTGCTTGATGTTGTGGGTGCAGGCGTGGTAGTTGTCTGCGATGACTGAGTAGTATCTGTCGGAAAAAGTTCACATGCCGACAAAAGCATAGCAAATACCATAAGTATTGCCAAGAGTGAAGTAAGTTTTTTCATAATATTTTTCCTTTCTGTAAAAGATTACAAATTCATTATATCACCCATTTTTTCTTTTTTCAAGGATTTTTTTGAAAAAAATAGGAAATGCTTGACAAAATCATTATTTTGTGTGATAATAACATTGAAAATATTCAATTTTCACAACAAAATCAATAGAAAGAGGTTTTTTTATGACAAAACTACTAAAATTTATTACAATGCTTGTAATGATATCAATCTTGTTTAGCTCTTGTAACATATTCACTCCAACGCAAAGTACAACTTCTTCTACCACCACAAATTCCACTACAACACCCGGTAATGTTGACGGTCCGGATAGCCCCAATCCACCCATTCATCCAAACAATATGAAAACCCCCACGATCTATCTTGCTGGCGACTCTACCGTTAAAACCTACGAGGACGGTCAGTACATCGCAGGTTGGGGACAATTTTTAGACCTCTTTTTTGACGGCGAGATTAAGGTTGTAAATGCCGCACACGGTGGAAGAAGCTCTCGTTCCTTTATAAACGAGGGCAGACTTTATAACATAGATGACCCCGCTTATAACTATAAATTCTCACAGAACGGTGGAAAATCCATCGAGGATTGCATTAAAGAGGGCGATTTCCTCTTTATTCAGTTCGGTCACAATGATGACGCATCCAAAATTTCAAACTATTCCACAATTTATGACAGAATGGTTCCCCTTGGAGAGCCCGATGCAAACGGAATTTACCCCACAACTCCCGCGACCAAGGTTCCTACCACTTCTCTTCCCGATGAATACACATCAAAAGCAACCGATACTGAAGAAGCAAATGCACTTGCTGAAATTGCCAAATACGGTTCAGAATACTACGCATACAATAGTGGTGGAACATATAAATGGTATCTTAAACAGTACATCGACTTTGCAAGAAGCGTTGGAGCAATTCCCGTTCTTGTAACTCCTGTTGCGCGCGTTAAATTCAGCGGCAGCGAAATTATCGGTGGCGCAGGACTCCACGGTGTTGGATTTGCTTACGTTGAAGCGGTAAGACAGCTTGCAAAAGAAGAAAATTGCCTTCTTATAGACCTTTTCGCAGAAAGCAAAACAATGCTTGAAACTGCAACAAGCACTTATGCGAATTATCTTATGGCATTAAAGCCCAACGATCTCACGGGCGAGTGGCCCTCGGGCTATGACGGAGCATACGGCAACACCGATGCAGGTTACACAGGCATTGAAGCAACTCACTATAACAAATACGGTGCTTTCCTTCAGGCAGCAAAGGTTGTTGAACTTATTCAAATGACCGGGTACAAAGAAGCAGCAAACGGTGAGTATTTCAATTTTACGGGACATATACTTGACAATCCCAAAGAATTCATCGATCCGTCAAATCTCATAAGCAAATCAACTGTTGCTTCTATTGAAGATTTGTTTACTGTGATTAATGTTACAAATCCCAATAGAACTTATGCAGATCCCTCTGAAGTAATTTCCATGATTGATGCCCTTGCAAGTCTTGGCGAGGTAAGTGCAGAAAATCATCTTGAGCTTTTGGCAAAATGCGAAGAAATAAGAGCAAAATATGATGCTCTTAACGTTGACGACAGACACCTCGTTACAAACCTTGCAATTCTTGAGCAATATGAAAAGGACATCGCAGATATGATTATCGCGTGTCGTCCCGAGCCCATAAAAACAGTTATCTTCAAGGCGGACGATCTCCTTCTTTCAACTTATGACACAACTGTAACCGAACAGGGCTTTACTCTTGTTGGAACAAGCGACAAAAAGATGGACAAAAAAGCAAAGGTAGTTACCTTTACATATGCGGGCGAAAGCTACACCACTACACACGGTCTTAGTATGGGTGGCTCTGCTAAGTTTGGCACATCAAGATACGTTTCTTTCACAGTTGATGGTCCTTGCACGGTAACTATTGCAGTTCAATCATCAGGAACTGACGCAAGAACTCTTTCTCTCGTGGATTCAACCAATTCCGTCATAGGTTCATACGAAGCAGGTACAAGTGTTACTGTTTCATCAATTAATATTGACAAAGCAGGAACCTATTCGGTTGGTAGCGCAGGCAGCGGAATGTATATCTATTATATCATTATCGAGTATTTTGAATAAAATATCCATATAAACAAAAGGCAGTTCGTTTGAACTGCCTTTTTATATAAATTATAAGATTATCCCTGTGCCTGCTCTTTAAGTCGCTGTGCTTCAACTTCACGCGCACTAACCTTGCCCTTAACGTTAATATCTCCTGCCTTGATAAGAGCAATCTTTGTCAAGAAAGGACCAACAATTTCATAAACAAGAACTGCAAAAAGCGTGATGTTTCTTACAATATTTCCATCAGCACCAAGTTCAGTTGCCTTGATTGCCATGCCAAGAGCTACACCCGCCTGGGGAAGAAGTGTTATACCAAGATATTTAACAATTTTGGGATCACATTTTGTCCATTTAGCACTCATTGTTGCACCAAAGCACTTGCCTGCAGATCTAACGAGTATGTAAACCACACCTATAACGACAACCGCAATATCGCCAAATACTGAAAGGTCAAGTTCTGCACCACTTATTACAAAGAAAAGAATAAGTATGGGTGCTGTCCAACGGTCAGCTCTGTCCATAAGCTCTTCAGAAAAATCACAAATGTTGCAAAATACTGTTCCAAGCATCATACAAGCAAGAAGCGAAGAAAATCCGATATGTATTCCCAAAACTTCAAACTTGATAAGTGAAAGACCAACAGTAAGCATTACAAATGTTACCGACATCGCCATTCTCTTTGAACGAGAGTGGAAGAATTTTTCGCAATGAGTGAAAATAATGCCCATAACAAAGCCAAGTGCTAATGAAAGAACAACCTCAAGAAGGGGCTCAAGAATTATTGAAGCTATACTTATACTTGCGGATGTAAGAGATTTAGCAATTCCAAACGAAATTGCGAAAACAATAAGACCAACTGCGTCGTCAAGTGCAACAACGGGCAAAAGAATGTCAGTGAGTTTACCCTTTGCTTTATACTGCTTAACTACCATAAGTGTCGCTGCAGGAGCAGTTGCTGTAGCTACCGCACCAAGCACGATTGCCGCAGGAAGAGGAAGTTTATCAGGCATCAAAAAATGCAATCCAATCAAGAAAGTATCTACAAGAATGGTTGTAAACACCGCCTGCCAAACGCCAATAACTGTTGCCTGCTTACCAATCTTTTTAAGCTGAGAAACTCTGAATTCATTTCCCATTGAAAAAGCAATAAAGCCAAGCGCAACGTCAGAAATAATCGTTAAATTTGAAGCCTGCGCGTGTGAAATTCCAAGGCCTTCAATTCCGATACCTCCAAGAACGAAGGGACCGATAAGCACACCTGCAATAAGATATGCAGTAACTGCGGGCAAACTGATTTTTTTAGCGAGACGAGAAAGCAAAAGTCCTGCCAAAAGTGCTATAGAAATACTAATTAAAATTGATGAATTAGAGGTCATAATGTATTTTTCCTTCATACATAATTATAAATTTGATCATTTTCGTACGGTGGATATTTTAGCACAATCCAATATAAATTTCAAGATTATTTTTAAACTTTTTTCATAAATTTATAAAATATTTTTTGTGCATATTCAACAAAAAACGAGTTCGTTTTAAAACGAACTCATTTTTTCTATTTATCTCTTCTTTTTCATCAAATCTTTGATTTCCTTCAAAAATGTGTCAACGTCCTTAAACTCACGGTAAACCGACGCAAAGCGAACGTACGCAACTTGATCATGATCCTTCAACTTAAGCATAACAAGTTCGCCAATCTCACTTGTCGTTATTTCATTTCTCATAGAGTTGTAAAGATCCTGCTCAATCTCATTAACAATCATCTCGGGGTCAACAGGTCGCTTATAGCACGCCTTGAGAACACCGGAAAGAAGCTTGTTTCGATCGAATATTTCCTTGCTTCCACTTTTTTTAACAACAAATATTTGAACTGTTTCAATAGTTTCAAATGTTGTAAATCTTCTTTGACACTCAAGACACTCACGTCTGCGACGAATACTTGAGCCATCAGATGATGGACGAGAATCTATAACCTTGCTATCAAAATAACCGCACGCGGGACATTTCATAGTTTTTTCCTTCTTTCAAGTAAAATGTTTGTTTAATGATATCACACTTTTTCTTATTTGTAAAGGCTTTTATACTTTTTGCTTTGAAAAATCACTTAAAATATCGGCTATACAATATATTTCGGTATTGCTATCTACAATTTCAGAAAAAAGCTTGTGCGCTTCTTCTTTTATAGCGCATATACTTCCACAGTAAAAGCTTCTTTTGTCCTGCGCAATAATTATGTAATAATTCCTAAAGAAATTTGTTTTTAAAAGTTTATAGCAAATGCCATTTACCTCGCGTTTCTCAATTAATGTAAAATCCATCATAAAATCCCCCCATGTCTTTCAATATAATAATAACATAATATTATCACAAAAACATATTTGTTTTTTGTCGCATTTATGCCCCGATTTTAACATTTTCTTCCATTTTTGATAAATATTTAGCATTGAAAGTAATTTGATAATAATGTATAATAATGTTACACTAACTATATTGGAGAAACATATGAAAAATTTTAAAAGATACGTCAACACTTTATATAAACCATCCTTTATAATGCTTTGTATAGGACTTGGAATTTTTTCATTAAGTATGATAATTTTTGCAAGTAATCTACACACAGAAATTCTCATGGGTGAGAGCGACGTAATATATAGATATCCACCAATGCTTGAAAAAATTCTTTTTCCACTTTACATACTATTTGCGGTAACATTTATTGTAGATTTAAACGAAAGAAAAAACAGAGGCTGATTTGGGGCCTCTGTTTTGTTTTCTAAATTGGGATTTATCGCTTACTTTTTTGAAAAAAAGTAAGCAAAAAACTTTTAATCAGCTTCGCGCTTTTCCCCGTAAAACAAGCAGAAAGTTGTAGGGGTCGGCGTCCCCGACGACCCGTTATTCAACAAAACTAACTCCCCGATAAATCAAAATTTGAACGCTCTCGCGCGTTGTCATTCTGGAGTGAAGGCGCGCCGAGATTCTATCGCGTCCTTGTGTCATTCTGGAGCAAAATAATCTTTTGCGTCCGTCACTTCGTTCGAGATCCTTCGGTTGTTGTGCAGGACACGAAGTGTCATTCTCGAGCGTCAGCGAA
>JAZKZP010000039.1:0-20614 GCA_045612715.1 Eubacteriales bacterium | reverse complement strand
CGTTTACAAAATAAAAGAAATTACTTAAAAATCAAGGATTTTGTTTTACGAGAAAGTCGTTAGTGTAAACTAAATGGCGTTCCCCTCATCCGTCAGGCATTCGCCTGCCACCTTCCCCTCAGGGGAAGGCTAACTGTTAGATAAATCAAAATTTAAAAAACAAAAAGGAGAGCTTTATTAAAGCTCTCCTTTATTCTTATTCGTATTTAGCCACAAACTCCCAAATTTTGCCCCAATATTTATCGGGGGAGAGGAGTGCTGACATTTCGTGGTTAGCATATTTAGAAATCATAAGCTCTTTTGGACAAGAGGCGTTGAGATAAAGCTCGTGCGCCATGCCTACGGGCACAACGGTATCGTCATTTCCGTGGATAAAGAGCGTGGGTGTGCAGGATTTCTTAACCTGCTCAAGCGCAGATGCTTCCTTGATGTCAAAGCCCACGCGTTTCTTTATTGCGCGTCTGAAAATTTCAATGCAAGGAAAGGCAGGAATTTTCATCATCTTAGGAATTTTATAGGTGTATGCATCGTAAACCGAGGTGTATCCGCAATCCTCAATGGCACATACAACGCAAGAGGGCAAACTTTCGCCCGTGGTCATCATAACGGTTGCTGCACCCATTGAAACACCGTGAAGAACGATTTTTGCATTTTCTGCCGTTCTGTCGATATAATTTATCCAATCGACGATGTCAAATCTTTCGTGCCAACCCATTGTGCAGTAATCGTAATCACTGCCGAGATGCGCGCGAAGATAGGGAAGAAGAACATTATATCCTGCTTCATAATATCTTTTTGCAAGATACGAAACTGATTTGACGGACGCACGGTAGCCGTGAACGACTATCGCATATTTTGAATTTTCATTTTCCTGTTTATAGAGAAGCGCATTGATGTGTCTGCCCTCGCTATTTGGAATGGAAATATTAATCTGCGGTGTGGTCGAATAGAAAAGATGTCCCAAAATTACTTCAGGATTGTTGGCAAAATCTTCGCGATTTTTCTTGGTCATCAAATTGCGTTTAATCACTGCGATGCCATCACGATGAAGATGCTCATCAACCAGAGCATCTATTTTTTTGTTTATTGCAAAGCCTGCCGCTATTCCGCCAACTACAGCAGCTGCGCCAAGTACAAATTTAGTTTTGCGTTTCATAAATTTCTCCGAAAAAGATTATTTTGTTCCAGTTGAACCGAATCCACCTTCGCCACGAACGGTTTCAGAAAGCTCGTCTGTTTCTTCAAAATCGGCAACCACATAGGGAGTGATAATAAGTTGAGCGATGCGCTCACCTTTAGCAACAGTTTGCTCAATTTCGCTGTGATTGTGAAGGGCAACCATAACCTCGCCACGATAGTCGCAGTCGATAACTCCAACTTTGTTTGCGGGTGCAAGACCGCGCTTTGAGGCAAGTCCACTTCTTGCATAGATAAGACCTGCAAAGCCAACGGGCAATTCGAGTGCGAGTCCTGTTTTGATAAGAACTGTGCTGTGAGGAGCTATAGTTACATCATCCATCGCAGAATAAAGATCTGCGCCGGCAGAAAACGGAGAGCCGTATGTTGGAATAGTTGCATTTTCATTTAATTTTTTTATTTTCACGTTATATTTCATATTTTTACTCCAAAAATTTGCTTTTTATACTATTATGTTACCATAAAGTGTGAAAAAATGCAAGAATTATCTTTGACAAAAGAGTTAAAATATGATATTATTAAATTAGATAGTTATATAAATTGGGATTTATCCGTGTGTTCGCACAGCACCAATCAAATAAAAAGTTTTCGTCCACCTTTTTCAAAAGGTGGCGCGGTCAAGGGCGCGTAGCCCTTGGTATCGCCCTTTTCTTTTTGCAAAGCTTTTTCTTTGGGGCTACTTCCTCAAAAGAAAAAGCGTCTTACAGGTCTTGCTATCTAAAAATAGTGCCACTAACTATAGCGACCGCTCTTCTTTTATCCACTTTTTCTTTGACAGCATAAGCGCAAAGAAAAAGTTCCCAAAAAGAAACGCTGAAATGCGCTCGAGCCGCGCGGCTCTGCTACGCGCAGGGCGGTCGCTTTTGAAAAAGCGACGCAAAACAACCTATGGTTTGTGCTAACATAGTGCGCTACAAATCAAAATTTGAAGTTTTAAGAAAAGCAAAGGAGAGCCTAAGCTCTCCTAATTTTAGTTATCTTTAAATTCTTTTCCCTGCCACATATTGTGTGCAAAAAGATATTTATCAATATCGTTGATAACAGTTGTTTTTTTGCGCGACCATTCGGGGGCAAGGAGGTCTTCTGCTACGCCGTCGCCTGTAAGACGAGCTATAACGGTATCCTTATGAAAATACTGCAAAGCGCGTGCTACAAGCTCAATATAATGCTCGCGTTCAAGAGGAGCATATTCCCCACTTTCGTACCATTTTGCAAGTACAGTTTCCTTGATTACGTGCAAAAGATGTATTTTTACCATATCGGGACGGAGCGCGCCCACCACTTTTGCAGTTTGCATCATCATCTCATCTGTTTCGTTTGGAAGTCCAAAAATGATATGCACACAGATGCGAATTTTGGGATTTGCACGTCTTAATTTTTCATATCCCTCAACAAATTGCGCATAGGTATGACCGCGATTTATAAGCTCCGCAATATCATCGTGAACTGTTTGAAGTCCAAGCTCAACAGTTAAGTCAACTCGCTCGGCAAGGTCAGCAAGATACTCCACAACATCATCGGGCAAGCAGTCCGCACGTGTTGCAATATTCATTGCAACAACGCCATCACATTTTAGAGCTTCTTCAAATTTTTCCTTGATTTTTTCAAGTGGTGCGTATGTGTTCGTGCGTGCTTGAAAATACGGAATTGTTCTCTCTGTACTCCATTTGGATGTGAGCTTTCCTCTAGTTATTTCAAATTGCTCGCGAATGGGTAAGGTGGCACTTTCTGCGAAATCTCCACTTCCTCTTGAGGAGCAATATATACACCCACCGTGACCACATTTGCCGTCCATATTTGGACAGGAAAATCCCGCATCAAGCGGGATCTTCGCGCATTTGCCACCGTAGGTCTTCTTTAAAAAATAGTCATAGGTGTAATATCTTTTATTACTGTCACTATTTTCAAAGGGGTTTATCTGCGATTGCTTTATTTTCATATAATTATATGCTTGGGAATTCCGTTTTCAAATTTAACATCCATCTCACCTTGAATAAGTGGCAAAAGATATTTTGCACACTCATCGGTTACGGAATTTCCTCTTTCGTTTATATATTCGTCGGGTACGTGCTTAACCTTATTTGCAATTTCACTCACGTCACGATGTGAAATTTCGGTTTTGTAAGGAACAGTTGACGCTCTTTCGATTGTCATCATCTGTCTTGTAACACCCTCACTTGCAGCTTTAACTGCAGAGCGACCAACGCGCACGGATTCTTCAATGTCGGTCTTTGATGCAAGGTGTGAAGCACATCTTTGAGGAAGATTGAGTTCAATAGAACGCACTTTGCAACCAAACTCGTTTTTGATTGCCACTTCAAGTGCTTTGCCAGTACCTGAAAGCTGTTTGTGACCAAAAACGTCGGTTGAAGCAATACCAAATCCCTCGCAAACATAAGTGCCATCAGCGAAACGAATACCCTCTGAAACTGCAACTACAACGTTGGGCTTTCTTTCAAGAATTTCTCTCAAATCTGCAAAAAATTCATCTTTATTAAATGCTCTTTCAGGCAAGTATATAAGGTCTGCAATCTCGCCACCAAATGCCTTGGGAATTCCTGCAGAAGCTGTAAGCCAACCTGCGTCACGTCCCATAATTTCAACCACAGTTACTGCCTTTGTGGTATAAACTGCGCAGTCACGGATAATTTCAGTCATTGTAGTAGCGATATACTTCGCTGCAGAAGCAAAACCGGGAGTATGGTCAGTACCGACAAGGTCGTTATCTATAGTTTTAGGCACGCCTATAACTCTCATCTCATAGTCGCACTCTTTTGTATATTCAGAAAGCTTTGCAACTGTATCCATAGAGTCATTTCCACCGATATAGAAGAAATATCTTATATCGTATTTTTTGAAAATCTCAATAAGCTTTTCGTAGGTTTCTCTTCCCTCGTCAATTTTGGGCAATTTTTTACGACAAGAGCCAAGGGCAGCTGCAGGTGTTTGCTCAAGAATGTCAATCTTTTCAGTATCTGCAAAGAATTCAGAAAGATTTACTATATTTTCATTAAGCAAACCCTCAACGCCATTTCTCATTCCGTAAAGAGTTTTTATAGCGCCACCATGTACATTTTCAAGCACTCCGCGGATCACCCCTGCAAGAGTTGCATTTATTGCTGCAGTTGGCCCACCGCTTTGTCCTACTATTGCGTTGCCGATAAGTTTTGACATATTAAAATCACCTTTCTTATTTGATGAATACGGGCGATTTATAATCGCCCGCCATAATATTATTTCAAAAATCCGTTTACAATCTGCTCTTCTGCCTCTTGCTCGGTAAGTCCCAAGGTCATAAGCTTGATGAGCTGTTCACCTGCAATTTTACCGATTGCTGCCTCATGAATGAGAGAAGCATTGATATCGTTTGCGGTAATTTCTGGAATTGCACGAACTGACGCATTATCCATAATAATAGCATCGCACTCAGTGTGACCGTAGCACTCACTATTGCCGTTGATTTTAGACAAGAAAGTCTGTGTGGAATTATCCTTTGCAACTGAACGTGAAATTACGTTCGTGCTTGAGCCTTCACCATTCAAATCAACATTGAACACAGTTTCCGCGTGCTGACGTCCGTGGGTCATAATCTTTTCTTTAACAATAAGAGTTGCGCCCTTGCCAACAACCGCTTCGGTGTTACGAATTGTAGAATCAATTCCCTTGATTTGTGTTGTTTCCATCTCAAGATATCCACCCTCGTCAATTTCGATGATGGTGGTGGGATTCATAATATTCTCACCCGTTCCCTCTTCTTCACCGTAATGACGCTCAACGTATCTTACGCGCGCGTCCTTACCAACGTGAAATGAGTGAATACCATCATGTGCAGAATCCTGATCGCCACAGTTGTGAATTCCACAACCTGCGATAATAGTAACGTCAGCGCCCTCACCGATATAGAAATCGTTATAAACCATATCTTTAAGTCCGCTTTCGCTAATAATTACGGGAATATGAACACTTTCATTCTTTGTTCCCGCTTTGATAATAATATCAATACCGGGCTTGTCCGTCTTTGAAACTATGTCAATATTTGCAGTGGTCTTTCTTCCTGCTGCTGAACCGTTTTCACGGATATTATATGCTCCCTCGGGAACTGTGTGAAGGTCGGCTACCTGCATAAGTAAGTTCTTCTTAATCTGATCCATAGCAACCTCCTTATATATTATCCGTAAGCACAGAGCAAGGCGCACCTGAGCCGAGAACTGAGGGCATAATTTCATCCTTAGTTCCACTCTCGCGGATTTCACCGTCTGCGATTACGATAATTCTATCGGCAATATTCAAAATTCTCTCTTGGTGGGAGATAATAAGAATTGATCCGTGTGTTTTTTCGTGCATTCTTTCGAACACCTTGATGAGATTGTTAAAGCTCCAAAGGTCAATTCCAGCCTCAGGCTCATCGAATACAGAAAGTTTTGTTGAACGCGCGATGATAAGCGCGATTTCAATTCTCTTAAGCTCACCACCGGAAAGAGATGCATTAACCTCACGATTGATATAATCTCTTGCACAAAGTCCCACCTCTGAAAGATAGTTACAAGCTTCAGTAACGCTAATGGGCTTTCCTGCAGCGAGTGTAATAAGGTCCTTAACAGTAAGTCCTTTAAAGCGCACGGGCTGCTGAAAAGCAAAGCTAATTCCCTTTTTCGCTCTATCTGTGATGGACATATTTGTAATATCCTCGCCATCAAAGAGAATCTGACCGCCAGTTGGCTGATATATTCCTGCAATGATTTTAGCAAGAGTACTTTTACCGCCACCGTTTGGGCCTGTGATTGCCACAAAGCGCTCGTCTATTGTTAAATTAATATTTTTTAATATTTCCTTGTCCGCGCCGTTTTCATCTTTAACAACATAGGACACGTTTTTTAATTCAAGCATTTTTAGCTCCTTTCTAAAAGTATTATATATCAAGTAAATTATTAACACAAATGAAATATATTTACATTTTAACAATACATTATAGCATATCTTTGCATTTTTGTCTATATATATTTTTAAGGTTTTTTGCTCCAACAAAAATTTAGTGAAAATTATACAAATTTAAATAGTAATAATTATCATTATTGATAAAAATTCAAAACATCTCGATTTTATATTGACAATATTACATTAATTTGGTATAATATAAATATAAATAGGAATGATTCCTATAATTGTATTTAAGGAGAAACAATTTATGAAAAAAACAATTAGAATTTTGGCAGTATTTATGATTATCTCAATGCTCTCTTTAACACTTGTAGCTTGCGCAAAAACAATCAGCGGCAAATGGGTTGCTGAAGGCGATTTTATGGGATTTGCAGGTTCTAAAACAGTTCTTGAGTTTTCCGGCAAAAATGTTAAACGTACAGTTACAACAAGCACTATTTTGACCGGTGAAAGCACTACTACTGAAGAAGGCACATATGAGATTATGGAAGATAACAACAACCCCGATAATTTCGTAATCGTATTCACATTCGATGGCAAGAGAACTGATCCCGTTCCCTTCTCTGAAGGCAAAAATGCTGACGGTGAAAAGATCATCACTATCGGCGGAGTAGATTTCAAACAGTCAAAATAATTGAATTAAAATAAAACCCGAGAGGCAATGCCTCTCGGGTTTTTATTATATAAGTGAAATATTATAAGGTGTTACCTGATAAACGTAATAGTTAAGCCAGTTTGAATAGATGAGCGAAGTTGTAGAATACCAGTTGGGATTTATCTCGGTCATAGATTCGTCCACGAAGTAGTTTTTCGGTGGCTCAATGGGAAGCCCCTTGTTAACGTCACGCAAATACTCGGTTTTAAGAGTTTCTTTGCTATATTCAAGATGTCCCATAAAGTATATCTGACGTCCATCTCGCGAACGCAAAATTGATGCACCGACCTCGTCACTTCTTGCAAGTGTTACAAGGTCGTCAATTTTTGCAATTTCAAGTTCGCTTATCTCCGTATGACGGGAATGAGGAATATTGATATATTTATCAGTTCCCTTTAAAAGCGGATCATATCTCATTACCTTTTCGTGAGGGAAAATTCCAAACACCTTTTTAGGAAGCTCGGTCTTTTGAAGTCCGTAATAGTAATGCAAAGCAGCTTGCGCTCCCCAGCAGATAAATATCGTACTTTGAACATTGGTTCTTGCAAAATCCATAATTTGAGTAAGCTCTTCCCAATATTTTACCTCTTCAAACGGAATTGTTTCAACGGGTGCGCCTGTAATTATCATTCCATCAAAGTGACTATTCTTAATCTCTTCAAATGTCTTATAGAATTTTTCAAGATGATTCTCAGGTGCATGAGTTCCAACATAGGATTTCGTGCCAAGAAGTGTTACCTTTATTTGAAGCGGTGAATTTGAAAGCATTCTGATAAGCTGTGTTTCAGTTTCAACCTTTGTAGGCATAAGATTGAGAATTGCTATTTCAATCGGTCTTATGTCCTGACGAAGTGCACGCACCTCATTCATAACGAAGATATTTTCAGAGGCAAGTGTTGAATATGCAGGCATATCCTGCGGAATTATAATTGGCATTTTATTTCTTCCTTAATAAAATTAAATTTGAGCGAGTGCTCCATCAAGGTCTGCGATGATATCCTCAATGTTTTCGATACCAACAGAAAGGCGAATAAGGTTATCAGCAATGCCGATTGCCTCAAGATCTGCCTTTGAAAGCTGACGGTGTGTTGTGGATGCGGGATGAAGCACACAAGAGCGTACATCTGCAACGTGAGTAACGATTGCAATCATTTTAAGTCCTTCCATAACTACGGTTGCGGCATCAGATCCACCCTTAACACCAAAGCTGAGCATACCTCCCTGACCGTTTGGCATATATTTCTTTGCAAGGGAGTGATATTTATCACTTTCAAGCGAGCCGTATTTTACCCATTCAACCTTAGGATGATTTGCAAGGAATTCGGCAACATGCGCAGCATTTGATGAATGTCTTTCCATACGAAGCGCAAGAGTTTCCATACCGAGATTTGTAAGAAATGCGTTTTCGGGACTCATAATTGCACCAAGGTCACGCATCATCTGCACGCGGCATTTTGTTCCAAATGCCTTGCCACCAAGGGTTGAATATACAAGTCCGTGATAGCTATCGTCGGGGGTGTTGAATTCTGGATAACGGTCACTTGAAGCAAAATCAAAGTTACCACCGTCAACAACTGCTCCGCCAAGTGCCACTGCATGTCCGTCAAGATACTTTGAAGATGAATAAAGCACCACGTTTGCGCCAAAATCAAGGGGCTTGCAAAGTACGGGAGTAACGAGTGTGTTGTCCACCATAAAGAGTACACCGTGCTTTTTAGCAATACCTGCGATTTTATCAAAATCAAGCACAACTATCGTTGGGTTTGCAACAGTTTCTGCAAAAATAACCTTCGTATGCTCGTCAACGAGCTTTTCGATATTCTCTGCGCTATCATCGGGATCAAAAAATCTTGTTTCGATTCCGTATTTTTTGAGTGTTACAGAGAAAAGATTATATGTGCCACCGTAAACTGCAGATGCAGAAACGATATTATCACCTGCGTTACAAACATTCAAAACTGCAAGAAGTGTTGCGCTCATACCCGAAGCACACGCAATAGCGCCCGTGCCCCCCTCAAGGAGTGCGAGTTTGGATTCAAACGCATCAAGTGTGGGGTTTCCTATTCTTGAATAGAAAAATCCTTCACTCTTAAGATCGAAAAGATCTGCCATAGGCTGTGCCTTTTCGTAATAAAAGGTCGTGCTTTTAACAACGGGACAAACTCTTGGCTCGCCACTTTTGGGGCTATACGCTCCCTGCACGCAAATAGTATCAAGCTTTTTATTATTCATTATGATACCTCTCTATATAAAAGATTAATTTACTAACAATGAATTATATCATATTTTTTTTGCCATGTCAATAAAGCTATTGCATAATATGCTTGTTTATGCTATAATATAATTGTAAATTATTTGTGACAGGAGATTTTGCTATGACTCTTTGCGAAAGCTGTGTATATTTTGACTATGACGAGGAATATGAAGACAACGTTTGCACGATAAATCTTGACGAAGACGAATACGTTCGATTTTCACAGAGCAAGGGCAAGCAATGTCCGTATTACAAGTATTACGATGAATATAAATCAGTGCATAAACAGATATAACAAAAACGGCGGTTAATCCGCCGTTTTTTGTTATTTAAATTCAAGTCCAATAAGTCCTTGAGCTTTTTCAGAATCAGTTACTACTACTATTTTGTCACTGTATCCTATTTTATACTTATTAAGTTTACTTCTTGATTCAAGATAATTCAATACGTACTTCTCAGCTTGTTCAGAAGTAGCAAATTCATAAATAGTACAATCAGCACCTGCTTCATCATTAATTAAATGGAGATAAACTTTATCTTTAAGTTCAACAGTAAAATTTCCACCCGAAAATCTTATTTCTTTATTAATTTTATCATTGACAGATGCAAGTTCTTCATCATATTCAATTCTAGTAACCAAGAATCCATTTTTCTCAAGCTTTTTAATAGTAGCTTCTTTTCCTAAAAAGATTTCACACCCAACCAACGCTGTACTAACAATAATGAATATACAGATTATAGAAAAAATTCTTTTCATATCTTCCTCCTATTTATGCCCATTTAATCTTGATATCTTTATAACCGCCTTTGTCAAGGCGGAACACAAGACATTTTCTTTGAGGCGCAGTAGCATCATAAACCGGAAAAATACTTATTGGTTGTATTTTTTTCAATTCAATTATTAACACGTCACCATCCAAATAAACCTTATCTATTTTAACTTTTCTTGAATGAGTGGTAACGTATGAATAATAAACAATAATCTCTTTTTCAAAATCAATATCAGTAAACTTTTGAAAAACCTCGTCAAGCTCTGATTCACTATAAATTACCTTTGTAATTGAATCATAATTAGAAACACCATAAGCGCTTCCCCATCCTTCTTTAAAGGTATAGTCTTCTGCGTATCTAACATTATACAATTTTTCACCACACGATACAAGTGAGCACATAACTCCAATCAAAAGTAAAATTGCAAATATTTTCTTCATATCTTTATTCTTCTTATTTCATAAGTTCGTTTAAGGGATTTAGCATTTTTTTATCAAAGGTTTCGTAGGTTAGATCCCCGTAGCATCCCGTGTGAAGCCAACGCCATTCGCCAAACACGCCGAAAAACAGCCAAAGAATAGGATGGAACTCCAGCTCCTCGCCTGCCGCTCTTGCATCCTCTTCGGTAAAATATCTAGTTATGTAGAGATGATTGTATTCGGTATCCTCGGGATCAGTTACCTTAATATAACAATATTGGTTTAGATCGTAATACACGGGATCATCATGACGATGAAATACATTGTATCCCGCGTCCTTATATGCCGTTATAATTTCCTCGCAGGATATTTCCTTCGGCTCTGACTTGCCACAAGCCGTAAATGAGAAGCATAGCGAGAGCAATAAAAGTATTGATATTATATTTTTCATAAAACACATCCTCTCAAAAGAATAGTTTTTAAAACACCTATTTTTCAATCAAAATCGCCCTGCAGGGTGAGCCCTCGAATCCTTTGATGTTAAGGGGGGCGCAGTTAAGAATATATCTTCCCTCTCGCGCGTTATCAAGCACTATCCCCTCAAGCAAGACAATATTCTTTGAAAGCAAAATTTTATGTACTGCCATAGGTGCGTTTTCAGGTCCAACGCTTTGACTCTCGTTGCCGAGAAGAAGAATATCTGCATCGGCAAAGATTTGTGCAGCTTCTTCAGTAACGGTAGCACTCCCCTTGATAAGAATTCTCTTTTCAGCACCTAAATTTCTTGCTTTTTCTAAAAATTCGCGCGCATCGGTTGCAAAAACGTCGCCGTTATGTTCTGCAACAAAGCACTCACCGACAAAATGCTCAAGAGTCATCTCGTCAATGCTCTTGCCGTCCCTAAAAAAGTGGAGTGGTGCGTCAACATGAGTGCCGTTATGCACACAAATAGAAAGCGTGGAGAGGTTATAAACCCCTCCGTCCGCCATATCAATTATTCTTTTTGATTCGGGTACAGGATCGCCCTCGTAAACTTTACAAGAGAGTACCTCCTGCGAAATATCAATTATTTTCATATCATTCCTCCGCTGCGCGAAGTGTATTTTGCAAAAGCATTGTAATAGTCATAGGTCCAACACCACCGGGAACGGGGGTAATGTAAGATGCAACCTTACTAACTGAAGAAAAATCAACGTCACCTGTGAGTTTTCCCTCGGCATTTCTATTCATGCCAACATCAATAACAACCGCACCCTCTTTTACCATATCTGCAGTTACAAAATCAGCTTTACCGATAGCAACCACAAGAATGTCTGCTTCTTTGCAAACGTCTTTAAGGTTTTTTGTTTTACTGTGGCATACTGTAACTGTACCATTCTCCGAAAGAAGAAGGAGTGCCATAGGTTTGCCAACGATATTTGAACGTCCAATAACAACACATTCCTTGCCTGAAATATCGATATTAGAACGATGGAGCAATTCCATAATACCCGCAGGTGTGCAGGGTAAGAACTTTGGGTTACCGATAGTTATTCTGCCCACGTTATATGGATGAAAAGCATCAACGTCCTTTTCGGGTTTTATTTTAAGTATAACTTGTTCTTCGTCAAGATGCTTGGGCAAGGGCAACTGAACAAGGATTCCGTGTACGTTATTATCCTCATTCAACTTATCAATAAGGGAATTGAGTTCCTCTTGGGTTGTATTTTCGGGCATTTCATACACCCAAGAATTAAAACCAACCTGCTCACATGCTTTTTTCTTATTCCTAACGTAAACCTGCGATGCAGGATTTTCGCCAACTATAACAACTGCAAGACCGGGGAGCTTTCCCGTTTTTTTATTGTAATTTGTTACTTTTTCAGCAATTTCTTCTCTTATTTGAGCAGAAATTAATTTTCCATCTATTATATTAGCCATTTTATTCCTCTGTTGCGGACGTTTCATCAGCTACAACTGCCACGGGAGTTTCCTTTTTCTTTGTAACAATAAGACCATAAACAATAAGCGCAGATGCAAGTGCAAAGAGCAAGAAGCCAAGAAGCTGTGAAACTCTTATTCCCGTTTCACCGATGTAAAGCGCGTCTGTTCTAAGTCCTTCAATGAACATTCTGCCAAAGCCATACCAAGCGAAATAATAAAGTGCAATTTCTCCGTCAAACTTCTTCTTTTTAAAGAAAATATTGATAAGAATAAAACCAATAACATTCCAAAGAGATTCGTAAAGGAAGCAAGGATGAACATAAACCATCTGACTTGTGCCAAAATCGTGCCAAGTATTGTTTGAGATAAGTCCCATTCTAAGGAAGTAAAGAGGATGTCCTTCTTCTACAAGCGCACCGTATGCTTCACCGTTAAAGAAGTTACCCCAACGTCCCATCGCCTGAGCAATCATAACACCGGGGCCTGCCGCGTCAAAAAGCTTTCTCCAGCTAATCTTCTTAATAAGACAAACTATAACAATCGTCAATGCGCCAACAATAACTCCACCGTAAATCGCAAGACCGCCTGAACGTATATCAAGCACATCCATAAATGTTTTAAAGTTTGTGGGATTAAAGATTACGTAATAAAGACGAGCGCCTATAACACCGAAAAAGATTGTAAAAATCGCAATATCAATAAGGTCATCAATCTTGATTCCCTGCTGCTTGCAACGGAAAGCTGCATACACAATAGCCATAAGCATACCAAGTGCAATAACAACACCATACCACATTACACTAAAATTTTCTCCAAGTGTAAATGCAACACTATTCACCTCTCCGCCGTCTATTCCAAGACCGGGGAAAGAAACTGTAATATTTTTTAACATAAAATCCTCCATTCTACTGTTTTCAGTAAAATTATTTTTTTATAACTGAAAGTGCAAAGCACTTATCATCAAATGAATCCTCAAGACAAGCTTTAACATCATCAAAGCTAACCCTTTCAATTATTTTGCGATATTCAAAGCTATCGCTACCCTCAAACACGAAGTTCAAAAGCGAATTGGCTATATCGTCAACCGAATCGAAATCTCTGACAAATTCTGCCATCATAACGCGCTTACATCTGATAAAATCCCTCTCATTCAAGCCATTATTCTTAACTTTTTTGAGATAGACCTTTACTTTTTCAAAAACAAGCTTTGGGTCATCACCCTCGGCATAGATTGAATGAAAAGCTGTATCGCGTGTTATAGAATAACCATAAGAATAAGATTCGTTTATAAAGCCACCTTCAAAAAGCTCATTATAAAGCTCGCCCGCGCGTGAAAACAACATTTCGTCAAGAATGGTCATAGCCACGTCACGTTTAAGACGTTCCATTACGTTTTCGCTCGGCTTTCTATCCTTAATTCCTATTTCAAACACCGATTGACTAACCGGCATTATCTTTTCTATATACGCCATATTTACAGCATCGTCACAAGGAACAAACGGAAGTGTCGGTGCACTTTTTTTATCTTTATCAGGAAGCGCCTTATCCACCACCTCAAGTACCGCATCTTCGTTAATATCACCACAAACGACAAGCGCCATATTTGAGTATCTATAGAAAGAATCATAGCAATCATAAAGGGTTTTGTCTGTGATTTTTTGAATAGTTTTTGCAGTTCCCAAAACATCATTTGAAAGCTTGCAATCACCGAAAAGTGCCATAAGCAAGTTTTGTGACACAACGTCATAAGGACTGTCAAGGCACATCTTTATCTCTTGCTTAATTATCCCCTTTTCGCTTTTCACATTTTCCTTTGTGAAGTATGGCTCATAAACAAAGCCAATCAGCTTTTCAAGTGCTTCTTCAAAATTCTCGGTGCAAGAAAACATATAAACTGTTTTATTATTGGAGGTGTACGCATTCGCATCTGCTCCAACCGAGGCTAACACCTCGCACGCATCAACTCCGTCAGCGCTTGAAAATAGCTTATGCTCAAGAAAATGGGCAATTCCCGAAGGATAATGCTTCATTTCACCATCAACGATTGCACTCTCTTCATAAACCGAACCGAATTTCACCCCCAAAAGAGCTGTTTTTAATGTCATCTTTTTAGGAAAAACATAAACATCAAGTCCGCTTTCGTGCTTTAGATAATAGTATTTTTCGTTTAACTTTTCATCAGAAAAGGTGGTAAATCTATTCATAAATCTCTTCCCCCTCTTCATTACCCTGCAAAAAATAGATTGTGTGCAACGATAGCTCTTGTGATGCTCTAATCACATCTTCAATAGTTAGTTCCTCAAGAATGTTTAAAAAGTCAGCAACGTCAACGTCAATCTCATTGATAATTCTACCAAGATAAAATCTCTCAATAGCATTTGGAGAATCACAAACTGCACTGTAAACATTGAAAATTGATTTCTTAGCAGCTTCAAACTCCTTTTCGCTAATTTTACCCTGCTTTATTTCATCAAGTTGAGCAATTATCGCTTTTTTTGCAAGTTCATAATTCTCACTGTCAATTCCGGTTGTCACAAATATCGCACCGCGCGCGCTATTGTAAACAGACGAGCATTCATAGCAAAGCGAGAGTTTTTCACGCACATTCATCATCAGCTTTGAAATGGGTGATGCGCCAAGAATTTCATTGCAAAGCAAGGTTGCATAATAATCCTTGTCGCGCCACGTGGTTTGACAGTTAAAGCCCATAATAAGTCTGCCCTGTGAAATTTCGGAGCTTTCTATAACCTCATTTGGCGCTTCAAGATTTTCAAGCAACTTTACAGATTGATTTTTATCAAGAAGATAGGCATTATTACTAGGAAAAGCACCAGCGACAAGCTTTTTTATGTTGTCTATAGGACGATTTCCAACATAAAATATAAGTATTTTCGCATCGTTAATTATTTCTTTATAACAATCGTAAAGTTCACTCACACTAACCGAGTCAATTGTTTCGCACATCGTGTTAAGGTTATCTACAATTCCAAGCGAAGCAAACATCTCCTCACGGCATCTTATTGCTGCATAAGTTCTTGGCTCGTTAATTTGCGAAAGAATTATACTTTTATAATTCTCTTTTTCACTTTTGACGAATTCTTCACAGAAAAGTCCTGTTTCTTTATCCAAACGAGGATGATATAGCATTTGAGAAACCACCTCAAGCGCATCATACATAAGATCCTCACCGTTTTCGGTGTATGAGGGATAAATCACGTCCGCAGACACCCCGAGAAGCTGAACGTTGTCAAATTTTTGATTTTTAAAATTAACAAGCGTTGCATAAAGCTCGTCAAGTCGCTCGTTTATGTGCTTTTGAGTAGGATACTTTTCTGTGCCACGCTTCAAAACCGACAAGAGCAAAGAGCGCTTTACAGAATCCTTTTTAACCGTTGGCAAAGCAAAATAAATAGATATATTCTCGCTTTTAAAACGGTCTGTTGAGTAAGCATAAATGTCTATACGATCATCAATTTTCGTATATTGAATATCATTCATTACTAAATTCACTTTCAAAATATAGTTATTCTATTATATAATACACTATTTTTAAGAATTTTTCAATATATTAGCGACTTATTTTAATTATTTTTTTAAAAAACTATTGACAATTAATATCTTGTATGCTATAATGTGTAAAGTATTTTGCTTTACACATGTTTTGGAGTAGGTTATGTTTGAAAAGGACTTAAAAAAAGCATATCTTCTTGATTTTTACGGTGACGTTTTAACCGAAAGAAAAAAAGAAGTTCTTGATATGTATTATAACGAGGACCTTTCCCTTGCAGAGATTGCAGACCAAATCGGCATTTCTCGTCAGGGCGTGCGTGACCTTATCAAAAAAGCTGAAGAAGAGCTCCTGTTTCTTGAGGACAAGCTTGGCTTGGCTAAAAAAATGGTGGCACTTCGTCATCACTCCGATAACATGGTACGTATCGCAGAAAACGGTGATATCCCTCCTGAACTCAAAAAAGAGATCGAGGAGATATCAGCAATAATTAAATAATACATTCAGGAGGTTTGTATATGGGTATGTTTGAAAGCTTGAGCGATAAGCTCAATAACGCATTCAAAAAATTCAGAAACAAAGGAAAACTCACCCCCGAAGATGTTAAAGTTGGTATGAGAGAGATCAAGCTCGCGCTTCTTGAAGCAGACGTAAACTTCAAGGTTGTTAAAAGCTTTGTCAACACAGTTTCAGAGCGTGCCGTTGGCGCTGAAGTGCTTGAATCCCTTCTCCCCGCACAGCAGATTGTTAAAATCGTTAATGAAGAGCTTATAAACCTTATGGGCGGTACTCAGTCAAAACTGACTATCTCCTCTGCTCCACCAACCATTATAATGATGGTCGGTCTTCAGGGTGCAGGTAAAACAACCCATGCAGGAAAGCTCGCAGGTCTTTATAAGAAACAGGGCAAGCGTCCTCTTTTGGTTGCTTGTGATATTTATCGTCCCGCCGCTATTAAGCAGTTGCAGGTAGTTGGTGAAAAGCTCGACATCCCCGTATTTACAATGGGTGACAAAGTTTCCCCCGTCACCATTGCTAAAGAAGGTGTTGCATACGCAAAGCAAAAAGGCTATGATATGGTATTCATTGATACCGCGGGCCGTTTGCATATCGATGAAGCACTTATGAACGAGCTTAAGTCCATCAAAGCAGAAGTTAAACCAACAGAAATTCTTCTCACGGTTGACGCGATGATCGGTCAGGATGCTGTTAACGTTGCAGAGACCTTTAATGAACTTCTTGACATCACAGGCGTTGTTCTTACAAAGCTTGACGGTGATACAAGAGGTGGTGCTGCGCTTTCAATAAAGCACGTTACGGGCAAACCAATCAAATTTATCGGTACGGGTGAAAAACTCGATACTATTGAACCCTTCCATCCCGAAAGAATGGCGTCAAGAATTCTTGGCATGGGCGACGTACTTTCTCTTATTGAAAAGGCACAAGAAGCTTATGACGAGAAAAAGAGCGCAGAGCTTGAACAAAAAATTCGTCAACAAAAGTTTACGCTTGACGACTTCCTTGATCAGTTCCAGCAGCTTCGTAATATGGGTGGCGTTGAGCAAATGCTTGGCATGATGCCCGGTATGAACGCAAGCGCACTTAAGGACGTTAAGGTGGATGAAAAAGCAATGGCTCATATGGAAGCAATTATTCGCTCAATGACCATGGAAGAACGAGTTAATCCCGAAATAATCAACTCCTCACGAAAGATTCGAATCGCTAAAGGAAGCGGTACAAGTGTTGAGGAAGTAAACAAGCTTCTTCGTCAGTTTGAACAGATGAAAAAGATGATGAAGCAATTCTCAGATCCCAAAAAGCTTAAGAAAATGGGATTTGGCAGACGTGGAATGAAAATGCCGTTTTAACGGATTTTTATAAAAACAAAAATACAAAAAATAATTTAATTTTATTCTTGGAGGAATATTATCATGGCAGTAAAAATCAGACTTAGAAGAATGGGTCAGAAGAAAGCACCCTTTTATCGTGTAGTTGTTGCAGACAGCCGCTACCCCAGAGATGGTCGTTTCATCGAAGAAATCGGTTACTACAACCCCATCACAGAGCCCGCTGAAATCAAAATCGATGCTGAAAAGGCAAAGAAGTGGATCGCTAACGGCGCTCAGCCCACAGACACTGTTAAATCCTTGCTTAAGAGAAGCAACATCGTTGACTAATTAAAGGCAGGAGATAACGATGACGGATTTGAAGCAGACATTGACTGACATCGCAAAAGCGATTGTTGACAATCCCGATGAGGTTACCGTTATCCTTACTGAAGATGATCGTAGCATTACCCTTTCCCTCAACGTTGCACCCGAGGATATGGGAATGGTTATCGGCAAAAACGGAAAGATCGCCAAGGCAATCAGATCTGTAATTAAGGCAGCATCTGCTAACTGTGGCAAAAAAGTGAATGTTGAAATTAAATAATTCACATCAATAAAAAAACCGACCTTGACTATGGTCGGTTTTTTTATTATAATATAATTATGGGGGTGAGAATATGGATTCTTTGATTTTGACTTTCAATAAGAAACAAATGAATTTGTATAAGGAATTATTAGAAAAAGAGAGTGTTGCGTTGAATTTTGATACAAAGCTAACTCCTATTCAAGAATATTCATTTGACGCACTTGATATTGAAGTGATAAATATAAAAACGCAAATGGTCAAAATTACAAAATTCAAAAAGCAAAGAGCAATGTTTTCTGAATTTTCACAAGAGCAAATAAAGGTGCTTATTCCCATATATTATGAGGTAATACGCAACATAAACTATTCCCGAAAAATCTTACAATCCGAGATGATTTCTCTATCTTGTTTGATACTAAGTATAGATAAATTGATTGCCGATATTAATAAGAAATACAGCGATTTTCTTCCATATAAGGCGGCACTTTATAATAGAGATGAATACTCTTCCCAAATATTGAAAATTGATGAAGAATTTAAAGCCAATATTAAAATAGCCGAAAATTGTAAAAAATCCACACTATCTTATTTCGATAAAATGATTAATTTAAGTGATATCATTAGCAATTTCTTTGACAACAGCTCAAAAGCCAGCGATGAACCCAAATTTAAAAACTTCAACTATGCCGATTTCTTTTGGTCAGTAGACTCCTTTATAGAGCAATTGAATAATATATAAAGCCATCCCTCAAGCGTTCCGCTTGGGGGATAAATTTATGTAAGGTTTCTTGAATTAATCAGAATAATATTCATCCTCTTTATTGTCGGGTGGGAGGTCGGATATTATGCCCATAAGCAAAGTATCTTCTTCGTCTCATATTAACCTCTTATTTTTTAACATTAATAACAACAAGATTTTCGTTTAAAAAATCCACCAACCAATCTTCAGTAATTTTGATATCCGAACTATAGAAGACCTTGCCTACCAATTCTGAATTAGAATAGAGTTCAACACAATTTTCATTATTATAGGTGTTGATAAACGCATATTCTATTTTTCCCATCTGTTCTCTGTATTCATAAAACTCTGCTCTCATTTGAACATTTAATTCTAATAATGCATCAAAGAAAGTGAGTTCAATTTTATTGATTACATCATCATATCCAAAATCCCAATATACACTACCATACCCGCCCTTAAAGTTGGATTTGTATTGATTAAGTTTATTATTTGGATTTGTGTTGCGAATATCCCTTATAGTAAAATAAGATAAATACATCCAATCAATATCAGGCTCTATATTATAGATATTTTTATCGAGGATGTTTGTGCTTGCTTCTATCGAGGCATATTTTTCAGTGCTTATAACAAACAGTGTATTGTCAAGTAATTCCGTATAAAATTCATCAGGTTTATCAAATTCTGTAGTAAATGATACGGTGCCAATTAATTCGTCATTATTATAAATAAATATTTTTTCTCCATTTGAACAAGACACATCAAATTCATATTTTAGATTATTCTTTTCTCCTTGAAAAGCATAAAAATTCGCTCTTATATTAATTGAATACTTATCCGAATTAGATGAATTTATGTCATCACAACATATAATGTTGCCATAATATGATATATAAGGTCTACTATATTCTTCTTCATCAACGATAGTTATTCCTTTATCTGCATAGCCACTTCTCCATGTTTGAATTTCGATTCCATATAAAGGATATATTTCTTTTATGGATCTCATACATAAAAATTTAATTTCACCTTCATCCAAATTGAACGTTTTATTGATATCTACTTGAGGAGATTTAACTGGTTCGGTATCATAACAAGAAACAGTAGTGTATACACTCGCAAACAAAAGAACAAGGAGCATCACCCTTGCGACGAGTTTGGTTTTAAGATTCTTGAATTTCATATTAATTTCTCCTTTTCAATTATTTTCAGCGGCATTTTTAAGGAATGCCTCAAAACCTTGCGCTCAATATGAGCTTTCGACAGTTTCGGTAATCGTGTCCGCGCTACCATTTTTGCCTTCGCCTAAAATGTAAAATTGGCTTCATTGAATAAACCTCCTTTCGTATTAATTTTTCACTTTTTCAAAAGAGCATAATTTGCCCAATTAAAAAAGGTTCTATATATTAATACGGAGGTTTTCTTCAAAATTCTTCAAATTTTTAAAAAAATTTTTAAAAATTTTGAAATTGTTACAATTTATTCATAAAATTTATTAAATTTAGGGAACATCTCACTAATTCAAGTATAGCATTATAGACATCAAAAAACAATATGTTTGATTGCGAAAATTTTAATTTGTAAAATTTAAACAAATTATTAATTTGGAGTTTGTAAAAAACAACAAAAGGAGATGTGAAACTCACATCTCCATTTTTGTTATTAACAAATATTATTTGTATTTGCGCTTTCTTGCAGCCTCTGACTTCTTCTTACGCTTAACACTGGGTTTTTCGTAGTGTTCTCTCTTACGAAGTTCAGTGAGGATACCGGAACGAGCGCACTGGCGCTTGAA
>JAZKZP010000038.1:0-4844 GCA_045612715.1 Eubacteriales bacterium | reverse complement strand
GCTGCTCTGAGTCCATCGGTCACGTTCAGTTCTCAGGAACAGGCGGACAGGCTGATACAGCAATCGGTGCGCAGAAGTCCAAGAATGGTAAGTCCATCATCGCTCTTTACTCAACAGCAATGGTTAAGGATAAAGCTACAGGTGAAAGAGTTGAAACATCAAAGATTGTTCCTCTTCTTAAGCAGGGAGCTGCAGTTTCTCTTTCAAGAAACGATATTGACTGGCTTGTAACAGAGTACGGTGCAGTTTGCCTTCGCGGTACTGCTATGGCTGAAAGAGCTAAGCTTATTATTTCTGTTGCTCATCCGGATTTTAGAGAAGAACTTACAAAGCAGGCTATTGCTCTTGGTATTATCGCAGGATAATTGAGGTGAAGATATGGCATTCTTTGATTTTGAAGGGAAAAAGGTTTATTATGAGATACACGGTGACCATGGTGAGCCACTCCTTATTCTCAACGGAATAATGATGTCCACTAACTCTTGGAAGCCGATGCTAAAAAACCTTTCAAAAAATAATATAGCAATCTTTGTTGATTTTCTTGACCAAGGTCAGTCATCAAGAATGACAGAGGGTTATACCCACGCAATTCAAGTGCGCCTTCTTGATTCTCTTATTGATATTCTTCCTTATGAAAAGGTTAGCATTATGGGCATTTCCTACGGTGGCGAGGTAGCTATTCAGTATGCTGTCGAGCACCCTGAAAGAGTTAGACGACTTGTTCTTGCTAACACTTGCGGAAGAACAAGCGATTGGCTTCGCAAGATTGGTGATGGATGGAATGCAGTAGCAAAAACTTATGACGGACTTGCATATTATCTCACAACAATTCCCGTAATCTACTCCACCGGCTTTTATGAAAAGCAGGCAGAGTGGATGGAAAGACGAGAGGGAACACTTATTCCATATTTTTCAAATCCTGCAGTGCTTGAGGCACTTATTCGCTTGACGGATAGCTCAAGGGATTATAACTATATGGATAGACTCTGCGAGATTAATTGTCCCACACTTATAATTTCAAGCTCTGAAGATGGACTTGTTCCACCAACCGAGCAGATTTTGCTTCACGAAAGAATTAAAGGTAGCAATTATGTAACAATTAACGGTTCAGGACATGCGAGTATGTATGAGGATGCAAATTCTTTTCTCTCGCTTACTCTTGGATTCGTTAATCTTGACGATGAGCCCGTACAAATATAATTAAAGGAGTTTAACTATGGAAAAGAAATTTATATCCATTGGTAGAGAAGAAATAGCATATCTTGACGAAGGAGCAGGTGATGTTGTACTTATGGTACACGGAAATATGTCATCTTCCGTTCACTATGAGCCTCTTATTACAAGAATTAAAGACAAATATAGATGCATAGCACTCGACCTTCGTGGATTTGGTGATAGTAGTTATAACAATCGTTTTGACACACTTGAAGAACTTGCTGATGACGTTGCGCTCTTTATAGATGCACTCGAACTTGGTAGCGTTTACCTTGTTGGTTGGTCAAACGGTGGTGGTGTTTCATTGAAACTTTGCGCAAAATATCCCGAGAAAGTTAAAAAATTCTTTGACATTGAGGGCGCAGGACTTAAGGGTTATCCTGTTTTCCAGAAGGAAAATTATCAATCTACAGGCAAACCCTATGCTTCTAAAGAGGATATGGCACAAGACCCAATTCAAGTACTTCCTGCAATCAATTGTTTTGAAAAGGGCGATTTTGCAACAATGACATCTATTTGGGATGCAACTATTTATACAGTAAATAAACCCACTAGAGAGCAGAATGAACTTTGGATGGCTGAAACTCTTAAGCAGAGAAACCTTGTTGACCTTGACTGGGCACTTGCAAATCTCAATATGTCAGACGAATATACTCCTTATGGCAAGGGTGACGGTACAATTCATAATATCAAATGTCCCGTTGCACTCACTATGGCAGAGAAGGATATAGTTGTTCCTGATTATATGGTTATGGATAACTATAACGCACTTGGTGCGCTTGCAATTCTTCTTCCTTACGAAAATTGCGGACACTCACCCATGGTTGACTGCCCCGATAGACTTGCAAAGGACGTTGACGAATTCTTTTCAAGATAGTTTTTGAATTGAATAAAAATACAAAAATAAACCGTGATTGACATTTGTCAATCACGGTTTTATATTTTAAATGTCGCACAATGAGAGTGCGAACATCTCAACAAATCCTAATTTAGTTAATTGAGAGCATTACACAATTTTTGAAATTTGTTCTTAAAAAATTCATAATTATGCTGTATAATAATACAAAAGTATATTTCTCATAGCAAAGGAGAATTCGATGTCCAAAATAAGAAAGATATATTTTATAAAACTTATATTGAGAATACTCGTTCTTATTGCAAGCTTAGTTTTGTTTTTTGTTGCTCCTGAGCAATTTCATATAGTAAATGGCTGGAATTTCTTTAGTAAATTTTCTGTATTTCACATTTTGTGGTTGGTGTGGATATTTGATATGGTTACACAGCTTATGCCTGTTAAAAATATTGCACTTGGCTCACAAAAGCTTTTTAAAGAGAAATTTCGCCCCGTTTTGCATAAGCTTCTCGATTGGGATAAGTTGAGAGACTACATAATTAAAACAAACAAAGCCGCAGGGAAGGTTATGATACTCTGGGCGTCTTTAATTGTGGCGCTTGGTGTTTTAAAATTATTTGGAGTTCTTAAAAACGAGCATTTGTTTCTCGTTAGCATTACGTTTTACGTTTGTGACCTTATCTGTGTGCTTATTTGGTGTCCATTTAGATTAATGCTTGGTAATAAGTGTTGTACCACCTGCAGAATCTTCAACTGGGATCATCTTATGATGTTTACACCAATGCTCTTTGTTGGAAGCTTTTTCTCAATTTCGCTGATTGTGTGGTCAATTGTTGACTTTTTGATTTGGGAAATATGGATATATCTTCATCCCGAAAGATTTTGGGAAAATTCAAATATGGCACTTAAATGCTCTGAATGTACGGATAAACTTTGCACACAGTATTGCCAAAAATTAAGAAAAAAATAATAAAATAGCCGACATATTGAAGTGAACTGTTACGTAATCACTTTATATGTCGGCTTTTTTTATATTACCAAAAATCTTCTCTTGATGGTATTTTCATTTTCGGGAATAGTATTTTTCTGTCTTATAGTGCGTTGAGGCTCACCATATTGCTTTGCAACGCTCCAAAGTGTTGCGTTTCTTTCGGGATAGCAGAGTAGAATTTCTGCTCTATCCTTGTTCAAATACTCACCAAAAATCATTTCGTTCAATATTTCGATGTCATTTTCAGAAGTGAGCATCATAGACAAATTCAATTCGCAATCTATAAACAATCGTTCTGCATCCTTCCGAGTGCGTACGGATGAAACCGATGATTCAGCGCGCCACTTGAATGCTTTTTCAGCCTTTGGCATTGCTCTACTATCTAGTTCATATTTTATGGGTGCATTTAATGAGATGGATGAGTATTCACCATCAACAAAGTATGTTAATTGATAATCATTCATACCCTTAAAAATAAGTTTTCCGTTTTCTGATTCGAGTTCAGTAATCGCTGATTTTCCGGAAATGTCGATAATTTTGGCATCCGTTGAAAGCTTAATATTTTCAAGTGAAAATACGTCATTTTGAGTTAAATTTCCGGAACATGCACGAACAGCGTTTGTAACTGTGAGGCTTGAGGTTGAATTTTCACAAATCTTTTCAGTAGAATAGGCATCTGCCACATATTTAACGGTTTCGTTTCGTTGAGCTATTGCACTTGTTGAAAGAGTCAATTCCACAGTCGCTCCATTTTCGGCAAAATCAAAGCGCTCATCAAAGCAGATGCAATGCGCTACGCATTCGAAAAGAGAATTTACGCCGTTGCAAGCCAACTCCATAGAAAATGGAATTTTTTTGATCAAACTTAAGGGGTGTGAATTTTCCAATTCATTGCAATACAAAATTTTTAGCATTACGTCACCACGGGTTGTGATTTTGTCGGTTGAAGCCAAGCATTCATTGACGATTGCGCTTGGTATACAGTCAATAATCCTGACATTTTCACTCGGTGAATCAAAAGAAATAAAGTCATTCAGTATTTGAGATTCGGTTGCGGATTTTTTAATGTTAATACAATCAGTTTCCAAAATGCGATTTTCCATAGCCCCCTTGTTATGCGCTCCCACGAGATTGGGCGTGTATAACGAAGGAGAATAGCACATTAATCTGCAAGCAAGCTTGGTGCGAACATTTAGTTTGCGAGGACCTAAAACTCTGGTGTTTACGTTTTCAGTTTTGCAATACGGAATAAGGATAACCTCGTCATTGTTGACGTTATGTAAATTGAAGTTAAGTGGTGCATTAAATCCGTATTTGTCGGAGAGCGTGGTGCAATAAATAGAGCCGTCTGCGCCGAGATATGTAATTTTGTAATTTATATCACCACTTATTTCGGCATTTCCATTGCCAATGTATTCGTTATGAGGTAGAAAAACAACTCTTGTTGATAGTAAACGTCGAATTTCGGGTTGATAATCGGGTAGGGAAAAGTCGGAATTCAATTCCACGGATGAGTGCTTGTCACACACGGGCATCTGGGGAAAATATCCGATGTTGTTTTGTGAATTCTCCATATATTTTACTCCTTTGTTTTTTGGTAAAATATATGCTTTGATTTTATGAGTTATGATAAAATATTTAGGGTACTACTAAGAATTTATACGGCTTCAAAATGGAGTTAAGCTTGGCATATAGGCGAAAATAAATACCGCCAAAGAATCTTTGATTCTTTGGCGGCGTGTTTACGTTTATCTTACGACTGAAGAATTTCTATAGATATAGAAC